>CAZJLQ010000307.1:0-2299 GCA_964546675.1 uncultured Synechococcus sp. | reverse complement strand
GATCCGTGAGGGAAAGACCGCGCAGCTGTATTCACAGATCCAGACGGGAGGTGAGCAGGGAATGCAGACCCTTGAAAAGGCTCTCGCCAATTTGGTTGTCAGTGGCGACGTAACCCGGGCTGAAGCCATGGCCAAGGCCAGCAAACCCGCAGAACTGGAACGGCTGCTCGGCAGTGTCTAAGTGAGGCGAAAGCAGAATCGATGCCAGTTTTCATTGCCACTTACGCCGGACCGGCAGGCGAATCGAGAAGCCTGACCGTCAAAGCCGCCGACCTCAGCCAAGCCCGCAAACTGCTCCGCCGCCGAGGCATCCGCGCCGAAGAACTCAAACCGGCCAGCGAAAACACCCGAGGGAATGAAAGCGGATCGTCAGGGCTGCTTTCGTTTGACCTCAACAAGCTGTTCGAAAAGCCACCCGGAGTGAAGGAGAAAGCCGTCTTCGCCAGCAAACTGGCGGCGCTGGTGGATGCCGGGGTGCCGATTGTGCGCAGCCTCGATCTGATGGCAACCCAGCAGAAGCTGCCGATGTTTCAACGAGCCCTCACGAAAGTGAGCCTGGACGTGAACGAAGGAGTGGCCCTGGGAACAGCGATCCGCCAGTGGCCCAAGGTTTTCGACGAGCTCAGCATCGCCATGGTGGAAGCCGGTGAAGCGGGCGGAGTGCTGGATGAAGCGCTGAAGCGACTGGCGAAGCTGCTGGAGGACAACGCCAAACTGCAGAACCAGATCAAAGGGGCCATGGGTTATCCGGTGGCTGTGCTGGTGATAGCGATCCTCGTTTTCCTCGGCATGACGATCTTTCTGATTCCAACGTTTGCCGGCATCTTCGAAGACCTGGGAGCTGAGCTGCCTGCATTCACCCAGTTACTGGTGAATCTGAGTGACCTGCTGCGCTCCAGCGTCGCCCTTTACGCAGCCGGAGCACTGCTGCTGACGATCTGGTTGATCGGGCGTTACTACGCCACACACAACGGCCGTCGGGTGGTCGATCGGCTGCTGCTGAAGCTTCCTCTTTTTGGAGAATTGATCCTGATGACAGCGACTGCGCAGTTCTGCCGAATCTTCAGCTCTCTCACCCGAGCTGGCGTGCCCATCCTCCAGGCGATGGAGATTTCCAGCCAAACCGCCGGAAACTCAATCATCTCCGACGCCATCCTGACCTCCCGCTCCATGGTTCAGGAGGGGATCCTGCTCAGCACAGCACTAATCCGACAGAAGGTCCTGCCGGACATGGCCCTGAACATGTTGGCCATCGGCGAAGAAACAGGAGAGATGGACCGGATGCTGAGCAAGGTCGCCGATTTCTACGAAGACGAGGTGGGGGCCATGGTGAAAGCCCTGACCTCGATGCTGGAACCAGCGATGATCGTGGTGGTGGGCGGCATCGTGGGATCCATTCTTTTGGCGATGTATCTGCCGATGTTCACCGTGTTCGACCAGATCCAGTAACGGCTTCCGCAACCGCCTGACCAGCCAGCCAGCCCCCGCTCCAGCAGGCCTGGAAGTTGAAACCGCCGGTCACCCCATCCACATCCAGGAGTTCTCCGGCCAGATACAGACCCGGACAACGACGGCTTTCCATACTGGCCAGATTCACCTCCCCCAGATCCACACCACCGGCGATGACGAATTCCTCGCCGAAGGGTCCGCGCCCCCTGACCTCGAGATGCTGGCCACAAAGAGTTTCCACCAAACGGCGTTCGGCCTTCAACGGCAGCTCCGCCCAGCGCCGCTCAGCCTCCAGTCCCGTCATGGCGAGGAGGGCATGCCAGAGGCGGCGGGGCAGATGACCGAACGGTCTGGAGGCTGACAGCGTCCGGGAAGGCTGATCCTGTCTCCACTGCTGCAGCCGACGCTCCACACCAGCACGGCCGAGACCGGCACTCCAGTCCACCCGAAGCATCCCCTTGTAATGGCTGTGATGCAGCGCTCTGGCGGCAAATGCTGAAAGCCGCAGCATGGCCGGACCACTCAGACCACGGTGGGTGATCAACACCCGCCCGGTCTGCCGGAAACGCTGATCACCCAGCTTCAGATCGAGGCCCACATCATCAATGGCAATCCCGCTGCACGCAGACAGGATCTTGTCGTGCAGCGTCAGGCTGAACAACGACGGCACCGGGGGGACCACCCGATGACCGAGTTCCTCGGCCAGCCTCCGGCCACTCGGATGGCCGCCAGTCGCAAGCATCAGCCTGCGCGCCCGCAACGGTGCCTCAAGGCCGCGGCCTTCGACCACGAAACCAGCATCACCACTGGTCGTCACGCGCTGCACCATCCCTCGAGTGCGGAGCTGCAC
>CAZJLQ010000306.1:0-2318 GCA_964546675.1 uncultured Synechococcus sp. | reverse complement strand
CAACTCATCTGGCCTGCACTGCAAGTGCTCGAAGGGCAGCTTGAACCAGAGCAATTCCCCCGGCTCCGCGTGCGCTTGGCGACTCCCTTGCAACGCCGACCAGGTCGGCCGGAACTGGCGCGAGCACGGCTGCGGTGCAATGGGAACGGGGAACTCCTGGCCGAAATCGGAGGCTCCCAGGCCTCCTCACGGATCGGGTCTTTGCAGAACGCCGATCTGCTTTTGGAAATACCTGCCGAAGCAGGATCGCTAACGCAAGGCAGTGAACTCTGGGCCCAACTGATTCGCAGACCTGTGTTCTAGAGATGCAGAATCCGTTTCTTCAACATCAGTTTCTTCAACATCAATAGGACAGCCAAAACATATCAGCAAGAAAGAAATAACAATGCCTTGCAAATCAGAGATCTTCTGCAGAGATAGCCTAACCGTGCTGAACAACATCAAATCTCTAAATCACACAACTGACCCAATCTGAAGGACGAGGCGCTGCACTGGCGTTCTCTTGGCCATGGATGACCCCAGTGCATCCCTCACCTACTGACGGCGTGGACAACAACAATGTGTCACCAGCAACAATTGTGGTGACAGCAATCAGCCCTCCCCCCGCAAGACCGCTCGCAAAGGCAATGATGGACTGGGCAATGAGCTTGGCTGGCATTGTGAGTGTCTTCGACAACAGAACATTGATCCGGTTGTTGAAGGGGAGGCTGCTGATTTGTGGTGAGCCTCAGTCTTGATTCATGTGATTTTCTGGTGAATCGTTGATCGATCGAGCGCCAAAGCCACAATCCATAGTCATCAGATCGAATCCGGTTGAAACCGACGCCGTTCCCAAGCCGTGAGTTCACCTGATGGATTGAACAGAATGCTCACTTGCTGGAACAGGTCCGGACCCAGCAAGCCACCCACCTCCAAACGAAACTCTCCCCGGGGCAACTGCTCGGGCACAGAAAACACCAACCCATCCGGCATCACAACAGAACAGGAATGAATCAGCAGTTGCTCCGGATCAAACTGCAGAGGCTCCTGGGCACTGGGTTGTGCATCGACCCCAACCGTTGGAGTCAACCGTTGCATGCTGCCGCGCCAACCCCGCAAGGGTTCCAGAAGGGCGTTGGGTGTCCCGCACGTGGGACGCTCAGGCTCCTGGATGTCTGCATCGTGGCAGCGAAAACCCACTGCACCGGCCAGTTTCAACAGCCACTGATCCGAAGAGCGCGTCCAGATCAACACGAGCATGGAACGGGAACGCCCCTGGAAGAGATTGATTTCATGGCCAAACCGGGGTTGGTCCGCATCCAGCCGGCGACTGGACTGCCCGCCAGCGCCCTCGAATTGCCAGCAGCCACCACCAGCGTTGTACGTGGATCGACTGATTGGGTATTGGGCCGTTCCTCCCGGCGCAAAAAACAGTCCGGATCCATCCCACAATCCAGTGTCGGCATCACTGAAACTGATCACATAGCGGGTGGGGTCAATCACCCGACTGGGAGTTCCCCAGTCAATCGGCTGCGCATCCTGACGTTCAAACCAAGATCCAACGCCCTGCCAGCACCCCTCGAAATTGCGTCGGTTGAGAACCCATTGATCAGTCATGACTGCCACGGCCGGCTCTCACCCAGCCTGCTTAGGGTCTGCCATGAATGCCAGGACTCGCTTTGCGGCTGACGATTGTGGGTTGCGGTTATGTCGGCATGACTCTGGCCTGCGAACTGCAGAGCCATCGAACAACCACGCAGCTCACGCTCACCACCACCAGCGAAGCGCGATTGGAGGACCTGAAACCCCTGGCAGAACACGTTCAGATCTGCAATGCACAGAACCCCAAGCAACTGTTTGAGGCCCTAAGCGAAGCCGACGTCGCGGTGTTCTGCCTGGGGCCGAAAGGCGATCGCCAGGTGGATGCAGCTGGCTACAGCCAGACCTTCCTCGACAGTTTCAACTGCCTGAAGCAGCTGCTCCCAGCGCTACCGAAACTGGGGCAGATCGTGTACACAAGCAGTTGCTCGGTGTACGGCGATGCGGCTGGCGATTGGGTGGACGAAACCACCCCGGCACAGGCCCACGATGACCACAGCGCCGTACTGGTAAAGGCCGAACACCTGCTTCAAAACCTGGCGGAAACAGCATCGAAGCAGGTGTGCATCCTGCGATTGGCGGCTCTGCATGGTCCAGGGCGCGACCTGGATCAGCGCTTCCGCGGTCTTGCCGGTCAGAACCGGGCTGGCGATGGTCAGCGCTTCACCAACTGGGTGCACGTGGCTGACGCGGCAGGAGCACTACGGGCGTCGATCGAGGAGGGCTGGTCCGGTGTGGTC
>CAZJLQ010000305.1:0-2332 GCA_964546675.1 uncultured Synechococcus sp. | reverse complement strand
TGATCTGATGATGGTGCATTCCAATGGTCAATTTGGTTTGTCAGCTCAGAAAGAGATCTTTGACACATTGAAGGCAGACACGGCAGCAACGCAATCCATCAAAGTTCAGGATTTTGCTGAGCAGGTTGGCTGGTTTAAGGAGGGCCGATATGTGAATGATCAAAAACTGGAATTTGAACCACATCTTGCACCAAAAGGACAATTACCAGTCAAAATCCCTGAATCTGCGGCACCTGTTCCCTTCAAGTCCACAGACAGCACTCCGGATCGCCCGCGCAGCTTTGATGCGCTGATTCAACATCTTGATCAATGCACTCCAAAACGAGCCTGAACACGACATGGTTCAGAACGTGAGAACCGACAACCATTGATTCCACCACCAGCCAGGCCCCATTAGCCAAACCAGCCAAATACCAAGAGCAATGAAGGGCCCGAATGGAAACGGCTGACGCGGTTGGAGGCGTCCGGTCAATCGCCCGATGCTGCCGGCAACCGCTCCACTGAACACGGCAAGGGCCATGGCCATCGCAATGCCATGGGCACCAAGCCACGCTCCACCAAATGCGGCGAGCTTGGCATCTCCCAAGCCAAGGGCTGGTTGACCCAACAGTCGCTCCGCCAGCGCACTAAGACCCTCCAAGGCGATCAGCGACAGCGCTGCGCCGATCATGTGATCAGCCAGAAGCGGCACGCCTCCGCTGACACTGACGATGAGGCCCAGCACGATCCCCCAGCGGCAGAGGGATTCCGGCAGCCACATGTGATCGAGATCAATCAGCACCAGAGGTAGGAGCAGGCCGACCAGGGGCAGCCCCACCCAAGGCTGCATGCTCGGTGCTAGCCCACCACCACCGTCGCTGCTCATCAACAACGTGCTGAGCCAAAGCAAAGCGCTGAGAGTTTCGACCAGTGGATAACGCCAGCTGATCGGAGCGCTGCAATCTCTGCAACGGCCGGCGAGCAGCACCCAACCCAGCACGGGCACATTGTCGTGCCAACGCACGGCATGGCCGCATCTAGGGCAATGGCTTCCAGGATGAACCACGGATTCCTGCCTGGGCAAACGCCAGACCACAACGTTGGTGAAGCTGCCAACGCATGCACCAAACATGATCAGCCACAGCGGAACGATCAACCCTTCCATCGATTCCTGGATCGAGCTCCGCGCGCTCTGATCAGCTCAAGGCCCACGAAATCCTCCTCGGGCAACAACACGGGGGAATCGAAAACGACACGACCGTCCTGTTGGTCCAGGTCAACAACAACACCGATTGGATCGGGTGCAGAAGGGGTGTCAGACAAATAACCGAAATAAATATGCCTGGCCAGTCGTATCAACTCACGGCTGTCAACACGGTCCCAGCGGGGCGTGGTCGGTGAGCCGGCTGCACCTCTGATCTCAAACGAAGGGGATGCAGAAGTAATCGGCTCACCCACACATGTTGATGAGCCGATTGTAGAGATGAATTGCCCGAACGTTCCAGATCAGCTGAGCTTTTTCTTATCCTCGATCATGCGGTGAATGATCGGCGTGAGAATCAGTTCCATCGCGAAGCCCATCTTGCCTCCGTTCACCACAATGCTTGTGGGGCTGGACATGAAGGAGTCGTGGATCATGCTCAGCAAATAGCCGAAATCAATGCCCCACTTCTCACGGGCTCCCTTTCGGAAGTGAATGATCACAAAACTCTCATCCGGAGTTGGGATATTCCGGCAAATGAACGGATTGGAGGTGTCAACCGTTGGAACACGCTGGAAGTTGATATCGGTCTGACTGAACTGCGGGCAGATGTGATTGATGTAATCAGGCATCCTCCGAAGAATCGTGTCAACGATCGCCTCTGCTGAGTAACCGCGCTCTGCATTATCACGGTGAATTTTTTGGATCCACTCGAGGTTGGTGATCGGTACAACGCCAACCAGAAGATCGGCGAGCGCTGCTACGTCATAACCGTCGCCCTTCACGCCGCCGTGCAGGCCTTCGTAGAACAACACGTCCGTACCAGCTGGGATTTCTTCCCAGGGGGTGAACTGACCAGGCTCCAGACTCACACCAAGCCTTGAATTGTGCTCAGCGGCCTCTTCAGGGCTGTGGAGGTAATAGCGCTTCTGACCCGTACCTGTTTCGCCGTAGGTGCGGAACAGCTCCTCCAACTTGTCGAACAGATTCGCCTCAGGTCCGAAGTGGGAGAAGTTCTGTCCAGCAGCCAGGGCATCAGCCATGGCCTGCTTCATCGGCATCCGCTCGTAGCGGTGGTAGCTGTCGCCCTCCACCACAGCAGGGGTGATCCCCTCACGCGCGAAGATGTGCTCGAAGGCGCGCTTGACGGTG
>CAZJLQ010000304.1:0-2332 GCA_964546675.1 uncultured Synechococcus sp. | reverse complement strand
GGACAGATGGGCGGAAGCCAGGTCCTGCAGCGGCACCTGGGAGCGAGCCCCCAGCTGGGTGACGATCTGGCCGGCGCAGAGGGCACCTAACTCGCCGCACCGTTTCAGGGGTTCCCCCTGGGTGTAACCGTGCAGAAAGCCCCCGGCGTAAAGATCACCGGCTCCGGTGGTGTCCACCAGATCGCCGAGCCCGAAGATGCCCACATCCCAACGTTGGTCACCGCTCAGCACCACCGATCCCTCGGCGCCGCGGGTGATGGCGATCACGGAGCAGCAGCCGCGTACCTGGTTCAGCGCCACATCGAATTGGTCGGTCTGATAAAGGGACTGGATCTCCACATCATTGGCGAACAGAACATCCACGTGGCCGTTCACCAGCTCAAGGAAGCTGTCGCGATGGCGATCAACGCAGAACCCATCGGAGAGGGAGAGAGCGACCTTGCCGCCAGAGTCCCGGCAGGCTTCTGCTGCAGCGATGAAGGCGCGTTTGGCTGCGGGGCTGTCCCAGAGGTAGCCCTCGAGATAGAGAACCTTGGCGTCTCGCACCATCGAGAGATCGAGATCATCAGGCTCGAGCTGGGTGGATGCACCGAGAAAGGTGCACATGGTGCGCTCTGCATCAGGCGTGACGTAGATCAGGCAGCGCGCTGTGGTGGCACCGCTTGTGGCGGCGGGGGTCTCGAATCGGGCTCCCACTGTTTTGATCTCTTGGCTGAAGATCGCGCCAAGTTGATCGTTGCGAACGCGGCCGATGAAGCCGGCTCGGCCGCCCAGCTGAGCGATCCCCACCATGGTGTTGGCCACGGATCCACCTGACGTTTCTAGACCTGGGCCGCCGGCGGCATAGAGGGCTTCGGCCTGCTGTTCATCGATCAGCGCCATGCCCCCTTTCTGCAGACCATGCTTCGCCAGAAAACCGTCATCGGTTTGAACGAGCACGTCAACAATGGCGTTGCCGATTCCCACCACGTCAAGCGCGCGATCGCTGGGGAAGCGGGCGTCCGAGGCCATGGAGCAGTTGCAAGAGGCACCGCAGTATGGACGCCGGAGCTCTCGCCTTGAATCAGGCGCTCAGCAAAGCACGTTTGGGACCGTGAATTGGATCCTCAACAACGATCGTTTGATCGCGGTTCGCCCCCAGAGAAACGATGGCGATCGGCACTTCCATCAGATCGGCAAGGAAGCGCAGGTAGGCCATGGCTGCCTTGGGAAGATCTTCGAGCTTGCGGCATTCCTCGGTTGAGCACTGCCAGCCAGGGAGCGTTTCGAAGATGGGCTTGCAACGTGCGAAATCATCGGAGCTGCTGGGGAAGTGCTCGATCCGTTCCCCGTCCAGCTCATAGGCCACACACACCTGGATTTCATCGAGTTCATCCAGTACGTCCAATTTGGTGACCGCGAGACAGTCGAGACCATTGACCTGAACGGCATACCGACCGATCACCCCGTCAAACCAGCCGCAGCGCCGCCGCCGGCCCGTGGTGGTGCCGAATTCTCCGCCCCGTTCCGTGAGCTGGTCATTGAGGCTGCCGCTCAGTTCGGTCGGGAACGGTCCCTCCCCAACCCGCGTGGTGTAGGCCTTGGCCACCCCAATCACTCTGTCGATCAGCGTGGGGCCGACGCCGGCGCCGATGCAGGCTCCCCCGGACACCGGATTGGAGGAGGTGACGTAGGGGTACGTGCCGTGATCAAGGTCCAGCAGGGTTCCCTGGGCACCCTCGAACAGGATGTTTTTTCGCGCTCCAGCAGCGTTGTGAATGGCGCGGGTGCAATCCACCACATGGGGAGCAAGCCGCTGGCCATAAGCGAGATATTCCTGGATCACCGCTTCCGCATCCAGGGGCTCGACGCCGTAAATCGTATGCAGGAGCTCGTTCTTTTCCGTGAGAGGCCCTTCCAGGCGATCCCTCAGCCTCTGTTCATCCAGCAGGTCGATCACACGAATGCCGCTGCGTTGGGATTTGTCGGCATAGGTCGGGCCGATTCCGCGCCCGGTTGTGCCGATGCGACGCTCGCCCCGCTGTTGCTCCATCGCCTGGTCCAGCAGGCGGTGATAAGGCATCGTCACGTGGGCCGTTGATGCCAACTGCAGGCCTGAAATATCGATGTCGTTGGCGATAAGCATGTCCAGCTCACCAAGCATCACCTTGGGATCCACAACGGTTCCTGCGCCAATCAGACAGACCGTGTCCGGGTAGAGGATTCCGGAGGGAATCAGGTGCAGCTTGAGCACACGGTCGTCAACGACGATCGTGTGCCCGGCATTCACACCACCCTGATAGCGAACGACAACATCGGCCGATCGGCTCAGTAGATCGGTGATCTTTCCTTT
>CAZJLQ010000303.1:0-2333 GCA_964546675.1 uncultured Synechococcus sp. | reverse complement strand
TACCTTCGGCTTCCGAGATCAGGTGGAGCAGCTGCGTGCGGCAGGGCTGATCCAGGGCGGGGCGCTGGACAATGCTCTGGTGTGTGACGGCGATCGCTGGTTGAATCCACCGCTGCGATTTCCCGATGAACCGGTGCGCCATAAGCTCTTGGACCTGATCGGTGATCTGGCTCTGGTGGGCTTTCCACAGGCTCAGGTGCTCGTTTACAGGGGTTCCCATGGACTCCATACCGAGCTGGCCGCCGCCCTTCAGGACGCCAGCCTCACTCCTTCTCTGTGACCGACTCCCCCGCAGCTGACATCGTTCTCACCAGCGAGCAAATCGCTGGGTTGCTGCCCCATCGCTATCCGTTTGCCCTGGTGGATCGGGTGATCTCCCATGAGCCTGGGGTGTCGGCGGTGGCGATCAAGAACGTCACGATGAATGAACCGCAATTCCAGGGCCATTTCCCGGGTCGTCCGCTGATGCCAGGGGTGCTCATCGTCGAGGCGATGGCGCAGGTGGGAGGCTTGATCGTTACGCAGATGCCCGATCTTCCGAAGGGATTGTTCGTTTTTGCCGGGATTGACGGGGTACGCTTCCGGCGCCCTGTTGTGCCGGGCGATCAGTTGGTGATCCGCTGCGAATTGCTCAGCCTTAAACGCAAGCGCTTCGGCAAAGTGAAGGCCGAGGCCACGGTGAATGACGAGCTGGTCTGCTCCGGCAATCTGATGTTCTCCCTGGTGGATTGAGAACGATGAGCCAGGACAGAGCTGTGCAGATTCATCCCCATGCGGTGGTGGACCCCAAAGCTGAGCTCGCCTCCGGCGTGGTGATTGGTCCCGGTGCAGTTGTCGGCCCTGAGGTGGTGATCGGTGAGAACAGCTGGGTCGGTCCCAATGCTGTGTTGGATGGCCGTCTCACGATTGGGAAGGACAACAAGATTTTTCCCGGTGCCTGCCTCGGCCAGCCTCCTCAGGATCTCAAATACAAAGGGGCCGCGACGGAGGTGGTGATCGGTGATGGCAACACCATCCGCGAATGCGTCACGATCAACCGGGCCACGGATGAAGGTGAGCGGACCAGCATCGGTGATCGAAATCTGCTGATGGCCTATTGCCATCTCGGTCACAACTGTGAACTCGGCAACGGGATCGTCATGTCCAATGCCATCCAGGTGGCTGGTCATGTGGTGATTGAAGATCGTGCAGTGATCGGCGGTTGCCTCGGGATCCATCAGTTCGTTCACATCGGCGGCATGGCGATGGTGGGTGGCATGACACGGGTGGATCGCGATGTTCCCCCCTACTGCTTGGTGGAAGGCCATCCCGGCCGGGTGCGTGGGCTGAATCGCGTCGGTCTGCGCCGCAGTGGGCTGTCCTCCAACCATGACGGGCAGGAAATGAAGCAGTTGCAGGCGATTTGGACGTTGATCTATCGCTCGGATCACGTGATCGCCGAGGGGCTTCGGGAGGCGCGCCGCATGGAGCTCTTACCGGCTGCTGAGCACCTGTGCGGCTTCCTGGAGGCATCGATCAGTCGCGGTCGTCGCGGACCGATGCCCGCTCTGGGCAGCCGTTGATGGTGCGGCTGCTGATCAGCACCGGCGAGGTGTCCGGTGATCTGCAGGGCAGCCTGTTGATTCAGGCCCTCAAGCGTGAGGCATCGCGTCGGGGCCTTGCACTCGATTTGCTGGCCTTGGGGGGAACTCGTATGGAGGCGGCAGGGGCGGAATTGCTGGCCGATACGGCGCCGATGGGCGCCATTGGCCTCTGGGAAGCTGTGCCGCTGATCATTCCCACACTGCGGCTGCAGGCCCGGGTGGATCAGCTGCTCCGCTCGCGGCCGCTTGATGGGGTGGTGCTGATTGATTACGTCGGCGCGAATGTGCGCCTGGGTCGCAAGTTGCGCAGCCGTCTCCCGGACTTGCCGATCACGTACTACATCGCGCCCCAGGAATGGGCCTGGCGATTCGGCGACGGAAGCACCACACAGCTGCTCGGATTCACCAACAGAATTCTCGCGATCTTTCCGGCCGAGGCGTCGTTCTACGCCGATCGCGGTGCCGAAGTGACCTGGGTGGGCCATCCGCTTCTGGACAGTTTCTCCGAACTTCCGGATCGGGCGGAGTCACGCCGCCAACTTGGACTCGATCCAGATGTGCCCGTGCTGCTGCTGCTGCCAGCGTCCAGGCCGCAGGAACTGAGGTATCTGATGCCGCATCTGGCTGGAGCAGCTGCCTTGCTTCAGGAGCGGCATCCCTCGCTGCAGGTCCTGGTGCCGGCGGGGCTCGAACGCTTTGAGCAGCCACTTGCGGATGCGCTCGCCCAGGCAGGGGTCCGTCAGGCGCGGG
>CAZJLQ010000302.1:0-2338 GCA_964546675.1 uncultured Synechococcus sp. | reverse complement strand
ATTTGAGGTTGTGAATGGTGAACACCGTGCTGATTTCCGGGTCCTGATGCATCCACACAGGGATCATGCCCGTGTGCCAGTCATGGCAATGGAGAACATGAGGTTTCCAAACGTTCCAGGCAAATTCAGCAGCAGCACTTGCAAAAAATGTGAACCGCCAGTCCTCATCTTCACCGCCATAAATCCGCTCCGGATCGAAGACCGGATGACCCACGAGATAAATGGGCAGATCGGTCGTGGGATGGCGGGTTTCAAACACCGCGAATTCGGTTCCCATCGTCTGGGCACGCCAGATGGGTTCATCCGGTATCGACAGGGTGCTCCAAAGCTTGCTGTAGCCCGGCATGATCAGCCGAACATCGTGTCCAAGTTTGGCCAGGGCAGGGGGAAGGGAGCCCACGACATCTCCCATTCCACCAACTTTGATCATCGGGGCGCATTCCGCAGCAGCGAACAGGATGCGCATGGATCAAATCAAGGAAGCGCGGCGACTTTAAGGGCAATCGCGGCGACTGTTCACCCCCAGTTACGTCAAGGCAGCACCGTGACCGGAGTCCCCAGGTTCACTTGCCGGTAGAGGGATCGCACATCCTCATTGAAAAGGCGTACACAGCCATGGGAGATGGCACGGCCGACCGTCCAGCGGTGCGGTGTGCCATGGAACCCTGTGGTGGTGCATCCCTTGATCGTGATCCAGCGATCACCATCGTGCGCATCGCGACCAAGACAATCGCGATGGAACGCGATCCAGTGGCTGCCAAGGGGGTTATCGGGGCCCTGCTCCACAACCCGTTCACCAGTAACCGGATGAACCCAGATGGGCTTGTCAATCTTCTGCATCACCTCGAACTGGCCGAGTGGTGTTTCCCAGTTCGTCATGCCAACAGCAACGGGGAACGCATTCCGGAGGACACCGTTTTCCAGCAGAAGCAGGCGACGACGTCCACGCAGCAGCACAATGTGACGCTCGCTGCGACTGCGCAGCTGTTCCGGAAGGCTGGCCAAGGCCATCATCACCGAGTCTTCCGCCGCTGCCTGGATCAGCGGAACCGGATCGGGAAGCGTGAACGGAAGCATGGGCTCAAGGTAACCAGCCCGTCTCGGAGAAGTCGGGTGATCGTTTTTCAAGGAAGGCATTACGCCCCTCCACAGCTTCCTCTGTCCGGTAGAAGAGGTGCGTGGCCTGGCCTGCCAGTTCCTGCAGGCCTGCGAGCCCATCGGTTTCCGCATTGAAAGCGGCCTTTAGGCAACGAATCGCTGAAGGACTGTGCTGCAACACCTCCCGTGCCCAGCGAACTCCTTCCTCCTCAAGATGATCGAGAGGAACAACGGCATTGACCAATCCCATCTCGAGGGCCTCTTCAGCTCCATAACGACGGCAGAGGAACCAGATCTCACGCGCTTTGCGCTGCCCGACAACCCGCGCCAGAAAACCAGCACCGAAACCACCATCAAAACTGCCAACCCTCGGGCCTGTCTGACCAAAAACAGCATTGTCAGCAGCAAGACTCAGATCGCAAAGCAGATGCAACACCTGCCCTCCCCCCATGGCATAACCGGCCACCAGGGCAATCACCACCTTGGGAAGACTGCGGATGATGCGCTGTAGATCCAGCACATTCAGGCGAGGCACACCATCGGTGTCGACATAGCCACCATCGCCACGAACGCTCTGATCACCACCGGAGCAGAAGGCGTAGCCGCCATCGTCAGCGGGACCAACACCGGTGAACAAAACAACGCCGATCTGGCGGTCATCGCGGACCCGCGTGAATGCATCACATAGCTCGTTGACGGTCTGAGGGCGAAACGCATTGCGCTTGGACGGACGATTGATGGCAATCCGAGCGATGCCATCGCGGCAACGGTCAACCAGGATGTCCTGATACGTCCCCCAGGATTGCCAGTCTGCAGAAGCTGGTCCAGGAAGAACCGACCGAGAAGTGGACACAGCAACTGGAGCGAACCCTCACCATTTTGAGCGGTGAAATGCGTGGTGAAGGCTTCACCCTGCAGGGGCAGACAAAACTTGAGCAAGATCACAACCAGCTCTGATGGCCATCAAGTTTGTGTGAATGAAGTGCTGCGATAACGAGAGCACAGGAGGAAAACCTCCACACATTTCTCACAACAATGACCAAAGAACAACGGAACACAAAACCGCTGATCACCTCCAGATTTGAACGCTGGCAGGATCAACTGAGTCAGCCGATTCAACAATCCATCAAGTTCTATTCAGATCCCAAAAACCTCAGCAAGCAAGAAACACAAAGCGTTGAACGCTGGGTGGTAGCTGGTGATTCAGATGAAACAATCAGACGGTTTCAGAAGATTGCAA
>CAZJLQ010000301.1:0-2361 GCA_964546675.1 uncultured Synechococcus sp. | reverse complement strand
CCTGCCAGTTGCCATCCAGCCACTGCACATCAACGTTGTGGCCATCCTCAGCCCGGTAGAGCAGGCGACGTTCGCCCGACTCCACATCAATGACGTACATGTCGAAAAAGCGCGGATCGCGCTCGTTCATCGCCACCACGAGTTCTCCAGGGGCATCTCTTGACATCCCCACCAATGCGGCCTTCACACCTCGCTGAGGAGTGAGCTCCGTGATCACTCCTGATGCAGGGTCGATGCGTGTGATCACGGTGTTCTCATCCCCCTGGTTGTCGCGGGCTGAGATCAGATAACGGCCGTCTTGGGTCCAGCTCGCACCCCATTGCGGGCGATCCCGCTGATTGGTGAGACGACGGGGTGGACGGCGGCCCTCCAGATCGCGAATCCAGAGATTCATCACGCCCTGATATGGAGCCAGATAGATCAGCTGCTTGCCGTCCGGGCTGAGATCCAGACCGGTGATCTCAGCGTTGCCAAACAAAACCTCCCTCGGAATCAGCTCGGGCTGACTGGCTTGAACGGACACCGGCCATGCCAGAGGCGCGAGCAAAGCCAGACTTCCCAACGCTGCGACCCAGCGCCAACCCTTTCCCATCTCAGGTTCCGATGCACAACCATTCATTGTTGTGCGACTGACTCAGTTCTGCCGCTGCAGCCTCTCAATCACCTGATCCGCCAGGGGCTGCTCCATCAACCGCTCCACTTCGCGAATGCCCGTGGGACTGGTGACGTTGATTTCGCTGAGCATGCCGTCGATCACGTCGATGCCAACGAAGAACAAACCCTCCGCCCGCAGAGCCGGCGCCAGGGCAGCACAGATCTGGTGCTCACGCTCTGTCAATGCAGTGGCCTCCGCCTGACCACCAACCGCCAGGTTGCTGCGGAAATCACCGCTGGTCGGCCGACGGTTGACGGCACCGAGGGGATCGCCATCCACCAAGAGAATTCGCTTGTCGCCGTTCTCGACAGCAGGCAGAAAACGCTGTGCCATCACCGGAAGGCGCTCCTGTTCCGTCACGAGCTCGAGCAGGGCCTTGAGGCCGGGTGATGAAGCCGCAACACGAATCACCCCCTGACCGGCCCTTCCCCCAAGGGGTTTGAGAACCACTTCCCCCTGTTCCTTGGCGAAATCCTCCAGCTCATGCACCCGGCCGGCCACCAGGGTGGGGGCCATCCAGCGGGAGAAGCGAAGCGCACCAAGCTTCTCGTTCCAGGCCCGCAACGCACTGGGACGATTGAACACACGCACGCCAGCACGCTCGGCGACTTCGAGCAAATGCGTGGCATAGAGATAGGCCTCATCGACCGGCGGATCCTTCCGCATCCAGATCACATCAAAGCCGTTCAACCGAAGGCGTTCGCATGGACCGGCGGTGATCCAAGGATCTGGCGTCACGGGAAGCGCCATGGCCAGTGGCTCATCGCCGCGGGCAATCAGATCTTCAGGAGTGCACACCCACACCTCGTCACCGGCGCGCTGGGCCGCCTGCATTAAGGCCGCCGAGGAATCCTTCTGAGGATTGATCTGCGCAAGCGGGTCAAGGACGAACAGCTGCCGCATTTCTCAGGCAGCCAGAAGCGAATCCAGCTCTCCGGCGCGATCGAGGGCATGCAGTTCATCGCAGCCTCCGATGTGGCTGTCATCGATGAAAATCTCCGGCACGCTGCGCCGTCCACCGCTGCGTTCAGCCATGGCATCCCTGGCTGCGTTGTCACCATCGATGGCGTACTCGGTGTAAGAGACGCCCTTGCTGTCGAGAAGCCCCTTGGCACGGATGCAGAACGGGCAGGCCCGCCAGGTGTAGATCTCAACCTTGGCCATGGCGATGAATGAAGCCGTTATGCGGATCTTATGCAGTGTCGATGCACTGATAGCGTCAGCACCTGATCAGCACTTCCATCTTGCTGGATCTCACGGATTTCAAGCGCGATCTTTCCGAGCTCACTGACCGCCTGGGCAATGCCCAGGACTGTCTTTGACGTTCCTGCCCTGAATGCCCGCCAGCGGGATCTGGAACAGCTTGCGGCACAACCTGATTTCTGGGACGACCAACAGAATGCCCAGAAGCAGATGCGCCGCCTCGACGAGGTGAAAGCTCAGCTGCAGCAACTGGCGGATTGGCGAAGCTCGATCGACGATGCCCAGGCCACGCTGGAGCTCTATGACCTCGAGCCCGACGAGGACATTCTCAATGAAGCGCAGGGCGGCTTAAACGACCTTCGGGCCGGGCTTGATCGCTGGGAACTCGAACGTCTGCTCAGCGGTGAATACGACAAGGAAGGGGCGGTCTTAACGATCAACGCTGGGGCCGGCGGCACCGATGCTCAGGACTGGGCCCAGATGCTGCTGCGGATGTACACCCA
>CAZJLQ010000300.1:0-2379 GCA_964546675.1 uncultured Synechococcus sp. | reverse complement strand
AACGCCGATGGAATGGTCACTGTGAGCTGTCGGGCTCTGGCGCTGCGCAAGAGCTGGGACAAGGTCAAGGAGATGGAAAAGAAAGGCCTTGTTGTGCAGGTGATCGTCAATGGCTTCAACCGTGGCGGCGTCACCTGCGATCTCGAGGGCCTGCGTGGATTCATTCCGCGTTCACAGCTCCAGGAAGGTGATAACCACCAGGAGCTGGTGGGCAAAACCCTCGGCGTCGCTTTTCTGGAGGTCAATCCGGAGACAAGGAAACTGGTGCTGTCCCAGAAGCGCGCCGCCCTCGCCGCCCGCTTCCAGGAGCTGGAAGTTGGCCAACTGGTTGAGGGGCAGGTGGTGTCCGTAAAGCCATATGGACTGTTCGTCGATCTCGGTGGCGTCAGTGGTCTGCTGCACCAGTCGATGATCACCAATGGCAGCCTGCGTTCCATCCGTGAGGTCTTTGACAGTGGTGATCGCGTCAAAGCGCTGATTACCGAACTCGATCCCGGCCGGGGTCGTATCGGTCTCAACACAGCTCTCCTGGAAGGGCCACCGGGTGAACTGCTTGTCGAAAAGGACAAGGTGATGGCAGAAGCTGAGGACAGGGCCAGCCGCGCCCAGAGCGTGCTGAAGCAACAGGAACAGTCCGCCGGATGACGGGTGCGGACTGGGAGCTGGACTTCTATTCCAGACCAATACTCGAAGCCGACGGGCGCAAACGCTGGGAACTGTTGATCACCACCACCCCGTCGGCAGACGGAGATGGAGATCCCTTTCGTTTCGCCAGATGCTGCCCCTCCAGCGACGTCAACTCGATCTGGTTGGCAGCGGCACTGCGTGAAGCGATGGACGCGGCGGACGACGGTGGGTGGGGACGACCGAGGCGCCTGCGCTGCTGGAGAAGCTCGATGCGGACGATGGTGCAAAGGGCCGCATCGGAACTGGAGCTGGAAATGATTTCCAGCCGCCGGACCTACGCCCTGCTCGACTGGCTGATGCAGCGGGAACAAGAGGTCTACCCCAAAGAGGAAGGCTTCATGGCTGGTCCCCTGGCTCCACCTCCTGCTGCCATCCCCACGCCTCCCATTCCACTGCCCGAAGCGGTGCAGGGCGACGCCTGGACCTGGGCCGCCTTACCCCTTGGACTATTGCGTGAGGCAAATGGATGGCCCATGGATTTCAGCGCCCTGATCCCCTTGCCGGAATCAATCGACGATGACGCCCTTGTGCCGGGCTTGCGCTTGTTCAGCAAAACGCGGGCTCTGGCCTTGTCGGGATGGTTGGGGGGGCTCGAACCCGTCCGCCTGATGGTGGAAGGGCGTCAACTGGTCCTGGAAGCGGGACAGGATGATCGGTGGCTGGTCAGTGATCTTGAACCCGCCGTTGCTGGAGAGATTGAGCAAGCGCTCGCCGGAACACGCAACGACGCCAAGGGACTTCAGTTCATCGCTGTCCAAACCGGTCCTGAGGAGCAGTCCTTCGCCGGCTTCTGGATGATGCGCGACATCCCGATGCCGTAGCTGGCCCGTGAGCGTCATCGACCCCTTCAACCAGCCCGACAAGGACTTCAATGCTCTGAAGGACTGGACATGGGTGGGGTGCTACGGCGGCTACTACCTGCAGGCCAACCTGTTGAGCGACCAGGGCTTCGAGCATGGGTTCTTTACCCGGCGTTGGCAGGGTCGGGGACCCGATGAACTCGCGGGTTACATCAGCGCCGGCATCAGCGTGCACCGTCCACAACAGATCCATAGCGGCATCGTTCTGGAGGCCAGTGAAGCCAGCGCCGAGCCCTGGCCGGAGGGTGACGGGCTGGTGAGCGACCGGGGCGGTCAGAGCCTCTGGGTGTGTGGTGCTGATTGCACACCGGTGCTGATCGCTGATCCCACCACGGGCCATGCCGCTGCGTGCCATGCCGGTTGGCGGGGGGTTGCCGCACGGATCCTGCCGGAAGCGATTCAGAAACTGGAAGCCCGCGGAGCAAACCGCAGCGGTTTACTGGCTGCGCTCGGCCCGGCGGTGAGCGGTAGCAACTACCAGGTGGGGCGGGAGGTGGTCAACGCCGTTGGCGACAGCCTTCAAACCCAGGACAGCAATCCAGGAATCAACATCGAGCGATTGAAAACATGCGGCGCCCTTCGACCCGATGACGAACCAGGGAAGTACCGCCTCGACATTCGCTCTGCAGCCGTTGAGCAGCTTGTGGGTGAAGGATTGGATTCTGCTCGGATTGCCCATTGTCCGCTTTGCACCATCGAGGAAGAACAGCTGTTTCATTCGTGGCGTCGCGATCAGGTGAAAGCGGTGCAGTGGAGCGGAATTGTTGGCCAAGCCGCTTCACCGGCCAAACGCAGTTGAGCCTCGCCGCCCCATCAGCCTCACAAACCACAG
>CAZJLQ010000299.1:0-2385 GCA_964546675.1 uncultured Synechococcus sp. | reverse complement strand
TCAGGACATTCATTCCCTACTCCTGATTTGAATGAAAGCAAACTAGTCGTTTCACACCAACAGGGAACAACAGCTTATTATTTCGCAAATAAGTATTCATAGCCCCGCTCTGCCCTTGTCAATGCAACGATTCAAATGGCATGCATCCTGAGCACTTTCTCCTAGGTACTTAGCCTGCCTTCATCGATTGCTTTTAAATTCTCATCTCCAGTGATAAATACATTCACCACCAACAAACCCAGTGATCATGGAGACGTTCCAACGCGAAACATCATCACAAGCCGATCGCTGGGATGCCGTCGACAACTATCTCGTTTGCATTTCTGAATGCAGTCTTGATGACGGAGCCTGCGTCACCCGCTGTATGGAGGTTCACCTCAAGCCCGAAGACAACGACCTCGGCGCCGGCTGATCTCGGCTGAACCTCGAAACCTTCCCCTGACGCCTCTCTCTCACCAAATCGACGTCAGGGTGACGGGCTTGAATTTCTCGACACCAACGCTCCATGCCCGAGCACTAATCAGGCGCAATCCCGCCATCAAGGCCTCCGTATCACCACTGTTCAACCAATTCGCCTTCAACACGGGCAACTGTTCCGGCAAACATTCCATCGGCAGTTCCACCAAAAGCAGACTCCTTGCCTCGGCTGCCCGTTTCAACACCCCAGCATCACTGCGCTGCCAGACCCTCAACAGAAGCTCTAACGCGAGTGTGTGCCCAAGCTCGCTGGGCTCCTCTCCCATCGGCGCCACGACGGACTGCGATCGGCCGGCCAATGGCAAAGCCCGTTGCCCTTGCTGCTCAATCAGAGCCAAGGCCACCAGATACGGCTGATCCGCCATGACGCCATTCCTGAAACCCACAGGGATGCATCCTGCCGCGTCACCCCGCTCTCAGCCCGCGTTCAATCCCCCCCGAGTCCCCCCGGCGGCCGAGTGATCACCGCAATCCTGAAGGACCCTCCCTGAATCAGGGCAGATCACCGCAGGCGTGTTTCAACGTGCCCTTGGCGGTGAGGATGACGGGCCGACGTCCACTTAATTCGAACTAATTCGAATCGCTTTCATCACAGAACCAATGGATCCATCCTGATCACCGAAGCCAAGGGATCGTTCTCAGCCTGCCAGCCTTTCGGTTTGGCGACGCCCCCCTGCATTGCATTCCGCTTCGACTCCCGCCGGCCGGCAGCAGAACGCCTCAACCCTGATTACAGTACAGGTGTACTACAACAGCCCCGATGGACCCTGGCCAGCTGACCAGTCCACAGCCCCTGCAACAGAAGCGATTGCGGTTGGAGCTGCCATTGGCTGGTGAACGGGTCGCGGCTGGCTTCCCGTCGCCAGCCGATGACTACGTGGACGTGGGAATCGATCTCAATGAACAACTGATCCGCCATCCCACCAGCACTTTTTTCCTGCGCGTTAGCGGTCATTCCATGAGCGGTGCAGGCATTCATGACGGTGACCTTCTGGTGGTGGACCGAAGCCTCGATCCGCGGCCGGGCCGAATTGTGATCGCCATTCTTGACGGGGCCTTCACGCTCAAGCGACTGACACTTCATCGCAATCGGCTCCGGCTTGAAGCTGCACATCCGGACTATCCAGTCATCGAGCTGCATCGCTGCGGCGACGTTCAGATCTGGGGTGTCGCCATCCACGTCATCCATTCGCTGTAAACGCCATGGCCCAGGCAACGGCGTTGATCGACGGCAACAACTTCTACGCCTCTTGTGAACAGAGTCTCGATCCAGCGCTGATTGGTCGTCCCGTGGTTGTCCTGTCCAACAACGACGGCTGCATCGTGGCCAGAAGCGCTGAAGCCAGAGCGCTCGGATTTGCCATGGGCACGCCTTATTTCAAAGCCCGCCGGGAATTGGAACGGCACAACGTTGTTGTGCGGAGCTCGAACTACGCCCTCTACGCAGACATGAGTCAGCGCATGATGAGCCTGTTGGAAGCCCACACCGAAGACCTCGAGGTGTATTCCATCGATGAAGCGTTCGCGAAACTGCATCGGCCAACCCGTGAGAGCCTGCGTCCCTGGGCGATGCGCTTACGCGCCAGGCTCAAACGGGATCTGGGGCTGCCCATCGCCATCGGACTGGGCGCCAGCAAAGCGCAGGCGAAATTGGCCAACCGCCTGGCCAAACAAATCCCCAGCCATGCCGGAATCTTTGATCTCGGTCAGTGCGATCAACCGGAACGATGGCTGGAGAGCATCGCCATCGAAGATGTTTGGGGCATTGGTCGCAAGCTGGCCCACTGGTGTCGTTTGCGGGGCGTCACCAATGCCCGCTTGCTGCGCGATATGCCCAGTGGAGAGCTGAAAATGAAATGTGGCGTGGTTGGCCTGCGCCTGCAACGGGAACTCCGTGGTGAGGCGTGT
>CAZJLQ010000298.1:0-2389 GCA_964546675.1 uncultured Synechococcus sp. | reverse complement strand
CGTGACTGTCTTTCGGAAAGTGACCCGGCACCCAGTCGATGATCACGCCGATGCATTCGCTGTGGCAACGATCGACAAAGGCACGGAATTCATCGGGCGTGCCGTACCGACTCGTCGGTGCGTACCAACCGGTCACCTGGTATCCCCAGGATCCATCGAATGGATGCTCCGTGATCGGCATCAATTCGATGTGGGTGAAACCACGTGCCTTCACGTATGGAATCAGACGGTCGGCCAACTCGACGTACGTGAGCAGGCGAGCGCCTGGTTTCATGTCCGCTGCTGGTACGGGTGCCCGCGGAGTGCCATCCGGTTGAAGCCATGGCTCATCAGCGGAGGCGTGAATCCAGCTGCCGAGATGCATCTCGTAAACGGAGATGGGCTGCTCCAGCGCATTGCTGCTGTCACGCTTTTGCATCCATTCAGCATCCGACCAGCTGAACCCATCGAGATGGGACACAACCGAACTGTTGGCCGGCCGAACCTCATGCTGAAAGCCGTAGGGATCGGCTTTCTGATAGCAATGGCCGTCGGGTGAACGGATTTCGTATTTGTAAAGGGTTCCTTCCTCCACTCCAGGAATGAACAGTTCCCAGATCCCTCCGGTTCGCTGCTGCATGGGATGGTGCCGACCATCCCATGAATTGAGATCAGCCAGGACTGAAACGCTCCGGGCATGGGGAGCCCAGACGCAGAACATCACTCCTGAAACACCATCACGCTCAACGACATGGGCTCCCATGCGCTGCCAGATGTGATGGTGGTTGCCTTCGGCGAAGAGATGGCGATCCATCTCTCCCATCCAGTCGCCTCGGAAGGCCCAAGGGTCATGCTGTTCGTGGGTGATCCCTCCGCGGTGAACACGAACGCGATAGTTGCTCCCGGGAGCGTCATCCACGCTGGCTTCGAAAATCCAGGGGTGATGGGGCGAGGTCATCGCGACCTCCCTGTCACCAATGAGGAGCGTTACCGATTCCGCCTCTGGCATCCAGACACGGATGACCCACCCTGACGCCAGTTGCTGTGGTCCCAGAACGGCGAAGGGGTGATCATGACGACATTCAGCCAGTCGTTCGCCGTCCTGAACCATCCAGTCGAGGACTGCCGCGCCACCCATTGAAGACCTGTGAAGTGGGCGCGAGCTTAGGCCGGATTTTCAACGCAAAGAGGCGATCGATCAGACGAAATCTCTTGAGATGTCTGCGTTGATGATCGAACCATTCTCATCGAAGATCACAAACAGGTTGGTGGTGGCATTGCCGAATTCAACGCTGACAAGCACCAGTTGCTGTTCCCCACCCTGACTGGCGACAAGGGCATCCTTCACCTTGACGAAACCGCCGGAGACCTCAGCAAGCTTGGTCCATTTCCGTTGGAGGTCACCGGGAGCGAGTTCTTTCTGAAAATCGATCTGCAGGCGGCTTCTCGCCTTGACCCAGCGCCCAGCGGCTAGATCCTGGGTGAACTCAAGGGCTGATGTTTCGATGGGGATGGCCTGGCCGGCCCATTTCCAGGCCATTAACTTGCCTTCCTCATCAAGGATCATGATCAAAGGCTGTTCACCTTCGGCCGTGCTGACCACGGCGTCGACGGTGGTGTCGCTGTAACCAGGTGCCACGTTGACGACGCGGACAGCGGTGATTGCCGTGTTCTGGTCAAGCCGCTTCTGGACGGTTTCAACGCTCACCACACTTCTGATGCTCTCCGCGAGCTTGCCGTGCATGGCGGCACCGTCCTTGTTCTGCAGAGCCTTGAGCAGCAGTTCCGAGGCTGCCGTGGCCTGGGGCAGGGTGAGACTTGTGGCTTCCACCTCTTCCGCTGCCACAGGTGTAACAGGCAGGACACCCAGGCTGACGGGAGCCGCAAGGGACAAGGCCAGCAACGCGGCAGACAGCTTCACAGCGGATCGAATCAATTGCAAACCAGTTTGCCGGAGGTCAAAGGGATCAGCTCGAGCTGTGAGCCGGCAAGGTGCAGTGTCATGGAGACAACCCGATGCTGAGGGCTCGGGGCGCCACAGGCGATCAGCGGGTCACCGGAATTGATCCCGATCGCCGGCCAAGCGGCAGCTGCGATGGAGATCCGCAGTCGATCTCCAGGGAAGAAACTGGCCAGCAGAGGTTGAAGACGGATCCTGTAGGGAGCGGGGGTCAGGGCGGCGTCACCGCAAACCCGCAACACCCCAGTGCTGAGCTGTTCCACGGCGACGCCGTCAGCTGGCAGCCTCGACAGGGCCACACACAGATCAAATCCGGGCTGATCGGCACTGGCCTGCAGCACCAGCATCGGCTGGCCCTCAAGGGTGAGGGACTCTTCCAAGGCATCTGACGTGAAGCAGGCCACATCGCCCCGGCAGTCGATCTCACTGCGATCAGCGGAACCGGCACTG
>CAZJLQ010000297.1:0-2392 GCA_964546675.1 uncultured Synechococcus sp. | reverse complement strand
GCCACCTCGGCCGGGGGTTGTGGCGATTCGGCGTTGGGGTGGTGAGCCGATTCTCATGGCGTCATCACCATGATTTGAATGCATAGCAGCCCTGAACCACCGTCACAGAACGTCCCCGGTGTGTGCTGCCAGTGATCTCAGATGGCTTGAGGCGATTGCTTTGTGGGTGCGTTGCCGGCCGGGCGCACCGTTCAACACGGTTTGACGGGGTCTTTGGATGTCAGTGCAGGAGAGGACAAGGACGCATCAGGACTTCTTAGGGCTGTGATCCAGGCTGGGAACCAGGGCCATCGAGGCCACCAGCCCCAAAATCAGGATCATCAGGGCGGGCAGCAATGCTTCCGCTAAGCGTTCATCACCGGCGTACTGATACACCCTCACGGACAGCGTGTCGAAATCAAATGGCCTGAGAGCGAACGTGAGCGGCAGCTCCTTCACTGTGTCCACAAAGACCAACAGCAAGCCAACGGTCATCGGGCCCCGCAGTAAGGGCAAGTGCACTTTTTTCAGCACTTGGAGCCAATTGAATCCCATCCCAGTCGCGGCCTCATCCAGTGATGGATTGATGCGTTCGAGCGCTGCATCGAGTCCTCCCTTGGAGACGGCCAGGAAGCGATCGCTGTATCCCCAGAGCAGAAGAATGATTGGACTGAGCTGCCAGGGTGTGCCAGCGAAAAGCAGAGCGAGCGCCAGAACGGTGCCAGGGATGGCGTAGCCCATCCCCGCCAGGAAGGTGAGTCCCTTCAACCAACTGGCCTGGATCCAGCGTTTCGCGATGGCGAGCATCAGTGAGGCCACAACCGCGAGCAGGGCGGCAGCGATCCCAAGCAGAAAGGTGCGGATCACCATCTGGAGGAGATCATCCGATCGTGCCTGGTTCAGCTGATCGATGTTCACGATCCCCCACCACAGGGGGATGCCCAGGCTGATGGTGGGTGGAAGCAGTCCAAGAATCTGAGCACCCCATGCCCGGGGGCCTTGCAGGGACCAGGCGGTCGCATCTCCGCCGGCCACACCATCGCTCCAGCGACGACTGCGTTGACGGAGCTGCCGCTCAGCAGCCACAAGACCAAGAACGATGATCAGGGTGATCAGTGCCAGACCGATCGCTCCTGTGGGATCACCGCCCGCCTGCCACGCTTCCAGAATTCCGGCCGACAGGCTGGGAATTCCGAGCAGTTCGACGGCTCCCAGCTCGTTGACGATTTCCATTCCCATCAGGGCGACCCCTGCTCCGATGGCCGGAAGGGCGATGGGAAGGGCAACCCGGCGGAAGGCCTGCCATGGGCCTACACCCAGGCTTCGGCACGCTTCAAGCTGCCGTCGTCCGCTGACGGAAAAGCTCTCCGTGCTCAACAGGAAGACGTAGGGATAGGTGCTGAGGGCCATGACCACGATCCCCCAGCCAAGGCCATAGATGCGGATTCCGCTTCGGCTGCCGAGGTCGACCAATGTGGCCGAGAGGAGATAAGCGGGCGTGGCCAGGGGGATCAGCTGTGCAATCCGGAGCCATCGGCGACCCGGAAAACGACAGTTGCTGAGCAGCCAACCGTTGGCCGTACCGATCACCGTTCCGACGAATGCGCTGCCGATCAAAAGCTGAAAGGTGCCAAGAATCTGCCCACCGCCATCTGCACTTAGTTGGAAAAAATTCCCACCAGATGTTTGCAACGCTTCAGTGATCAGGCTGATCAGTGGCCAGATTGCCAACAGGGCAATTGATGCCGCCAGGATCACAAGTACGGAACGATTTGCCGATCGTGATGACAGGATCATTGGCATTCGCTCAGGATTTCAACCACTCGCTCGGGATTGTAGACAGCGATCCACAGCGAAGATCTTCCCTGTATTTTTTGGTCGTATTGGAAGTTTTTTGGTCTAAATTTTTAGATCTTCTTAAGGATAATTGCCTTGAATGAAAAGCTTGTGACAAGAAAGTTTGTTTGCCATCCTTGGTCCATTGTGGCGTCGTTGTCGCGACGAAATTGACATATTTTGTTAATTGATTGATGTTTGGCGATTCTCTTGGCGGTGTGAAAATGGGTCCTTGAAGGGTGTGATCCCATTGTGACGACTGGCTTGGCTTGATTCTTATGTGTGAATTTTTGCTCCGGCGAGTTGAGTGGTGTCCTGGCTGAGCATCCTTCTCGATGCTTGTTCGATCGAGTCGCTTTTGTTTTGGGCTCCACTGATGCAGGGCCGCGTTGGCTGGCATTGGGGCGGTGTTGGCGTTGATGTTTGATCGGCTTTCGCGGGTGGCCCCAAGCAGCACTCGATTGTCAATGTAAATATCGCACAATCTCTTTGATCAATTGATACGGCCATCTGGCGAGTCCTTTTTCATGATTCACCGTATTGATTCAAGAAACGCGCGCGTGGCACAGAATCCTGT
>CAZJLQ010000296.1:0-2406 GCA_964546675.1 uncultured Synechococcus sp. | reverse complement strand
AGTAGGAACGCTTGAGTTGAGTCAATCCTGCACATAAATGCGCCCTTCTCTCAGACACTGCTCGGCTTTCTGGAGTTCCCGGCCGAGATAGAGGGCATGATCCAGACGGCTCACTGGATGGGGGCCATCGCCTTCGGTGAGTTGAATGCCGATCTCCTTGGCACTGCGGCCGCGATACACCGCTGAAGCAGCGCGAGGACCATTGCCGCCTTTTTTGCAGCTCAGCACTTCACCGGTGTCGGAATCGCGGGCCAGGCCCTTCTCATCGATGGTGTTGCCGAAGTGCTCCAACACCAGCTCACCAGCCTGCGAATCAAGCTTGATCAGGAAGTAGCCGCTGGGATCCAGGGCAATGAAGCGCTTGGAGAGGTGCTCATCCAGTGCATCGATTTGCGCAGCGAGGCTGGCGGGAGCTTCAGGGGTCTTGATCATCTTTTCAACCTACAAACTCAGCTCCGGCGCGTCCGCCTTGAACGGCAGGTCGGCGTTGATCGCCTCGATCTCCTGCAACGTGAGTCGATTCACCTGCGGTAACCAGGCGCGGATCAAACCATCCATCTGCGGCTCATACCAGCGATGCAGGCTGGCGCAGGGCTTGGCGACAAACCCCCTGCGGCGTTTATGGCTGCCGCCGGCGCCTGGATCAAAGCTGTTGATCCCTTGATGGATCGCCCATTCGATCGGCGCGTAGTAACAAACCTCGAAATGAAGGCAGTCGATCTCCTCCTCACTCCCCCAGTAACGCCCCCAGAGCTGCTGACCGTCCTGCACGCACATCGACATCGCCACCGGCTCCCTCGGATCACCCCGGTGCGCTGAAAACAGCACCACCTGCTCGCGGTAGGTATCGGCCAGAGCCTCAAAGAAGGCCTCCTCCAGATATTTGCTGCCCCAGGCTCCCCATCGCGCGCAGTGCTGCTCATAAAAAGCATGCATCCGCTGCATCAGCGGCAGATCGAGCTGGTCACCGGTTAACGCCGTGATGCTGAGACCTGCCTTCTGCACCGCTTGACGTTCGCGTTTGATGTTGCGCCGCTGGTTGGCATTGAATCCCCTCAGGTAATCATCAAAGGAACGCGCTTCTCCTCTCCGCCAAAGGCTTTGTTGGTTGAGCCAGGCCGCGCATCCCGCCGCCTCGGCCAACGGCTGCCACTCCGGATCCACGTATAGAAAATTGCAGCTCAGGATTCTGTGCTGCGCGCAGAAGGCATCAATCGCCCGCAGCAGCACCGCCGTGAGCTGGGCGCCATCCTCTCCATCACGCACATGGAAGCGGTACCCCAACACCGGGCTGACCGGGCTCATTCCCAGAAGTTTTGGGTAGTAGCGCTTGCCAAGGTCGGCAGCGAGCCGCGCGAAACTCTGATCAAAGACGAACTCCCCGTAACTGTGACCCTTCAAATAAAGAGGCGCCACGGCCACAGGAATGTCGTCTCTCCACAGCGCCAGGTGAAGCGGTTGCCAACCCTGCTCGGGAACGATGCTCCGCGATCGCTCCAATGCATCGAGCCAACCCCAGCGGTAGAAGGGAATGGCCTGCTCACCCACCAGCGCTTGCCAGTGCTCCTCCGGGATCTCGCGGATCGACTGATGCCAGCGCACCGTGAGCGGAGTCATGGCAGCAACACCGCGGGCGGAACAGGTTCAGACCTTAACCAGCAGCTGCATGCTGGGAGGGCAGCGATCGCGACCGTGCTGGGTGGAAGCCTGGTGTTGATCTCAACTCCCGTGCAGGCCGGGCTCCTAGGGCCCGTGCTGAACGCAATCAGACCAAAGATCGAGCAGCAACTGGAGCAGGAATGCAGGCAACTGGTGCGCCAAGAAGCTGCATCGATCAGCCCCTTGATCGAACCAACCTGCCGCTCCATGGCGGAGCCGGCGAGTGAATGCTTTGTGGAGGAAGCCAGCAAGACAGGCCGAGAGCTGGGGATCATGACCGAACTGCTGTCCGGCCGTCTTGGAGACGACAGTGAGGTCGTGATCAGCCGCTGCCTGCAGCGGCTGATCGGGTTGAACGGCACAACCATCGAGCAGTTTGTGCTCCCTCTGCTCAGACCACAGAGTCGCTGATCATCACAATCTCGCGATTGGCGAAGTCAAGGGACAGCAAGTCCGCATCAACACCTTTGACAACAGCTTTAACGTCATCGCCCTTCTTGATCCAAGCATCGTCACCCTTCATTTCGATCACGGTGGAGGCGCAGCCACAGAACTCGATCTTGTCGCCGATCTGCATATCCATCACCTTCACATGACCCTTGCCACCATCAACGGTGACGATGGTGTCGTCGCCTTCACCGCCCCAGACCTTGTCTTTGCCCTCACCGCTCTCGATGCGGTCGTCTCCCTCGTAACCCCAGATCAGGTTTTTACGTTTGGTGCCGGTGAGCTCATCGCTACCCGATG
>CAZJLQ010000295.1:0-2412 GCA_964546675.1 uncultured Synechococcus sp. | reverse complement strand
AGTGGACAGCGCCGGGATCCTACGGGGGCATCGCTCCAAACTCATCGACACCCCGACTGGATGGGTTGACGTCAGAGCGGCGGGCAAACCATTGCATTGTCGCGAGCCGAACATCCAGACAACACGGCAATCTTCGATTCCAAGTAATCAAGAAATGGTTCACTGCTGAGGGCTTGTCCACTCACCTGCTTCACCAAACCCTCGGCATTCAAGGCCCGACCAATCGGATGCACCTTCTCGCGAAGCCAGCCCAGCATGGGCGCCACGTCTCCCCGGGACAGGTGATCTTCTGGTGAACCAATCTCAGCTGTCATGGTGGCACTGAGCTGAGCACTGATCAGGTGCCCCAACAAATAAGACGGGAAATAACCGAACAATCCCTCACTCCAATGCACGTCTTGAAGGCACCCCTCTGCGTCATTCGATGGCGTGACCCCAAGCAGTTCCCTGTACCGCTGATTCCATTCATGCGGTAGATCCTCCACCGGCAGTCCCTGCTCCAGCAGAGCAATCTCCAGATCTGTACGAATCAAGATATGCAGCCCATAGGTGAGTTCGTCGGCTTCAACCCGATTCAGACCCGGTGCCATGGGATTCATCGCGCGCCAGAGGTCATCAGGTCCCTGCACCGGCGCCCCCGCCTCAGCGAATCGCGACCACCAGCCGACTGAGAAGGCGCGGCTCCGTGCCAGCCGGTTTTCCCAGAACAAGGACTGGCTTTCATGCACGGCCATCGAGGTGGCCTGACCCAGCGGCCAGGCGAACCATTGATGACTCTGATCCGGAAGACCCTGCTCGTAGAGCGAGTGTCCCCACTCATGGGCCGTTGCCAGGAAGCAGGAGAGCGGTTGTCCAGTCACCACACGCGTTGTGATCCTGTAGTCCGCAGGGCCAAGGGTGATCGAAAAGGGATGGGGAGAGCGGGCAACGCAGGTTTTGCCTTGCTGCTGCCCCCACTCCGACAGCAACTGCTGGCAGAGAATCTCCTGCCTCGCCTCAGGGAGATCCCAACCCAGTTCGCGGGTTCGCACACCGGATGTCGCCTGCGCCACGAGCTCGGGCAGACGCTTCCTCAGGGGAGCGAAGAGCGCTTGCAGCCGGTCGAGCGTCAAATCAGGCTCGAAGGGTTGCGCCAACGTTTCCCAACAACTGCGGGGCTCATCGAGCTGGCGGACCTGCTCCTGCCGCAGGTCAATCAAGTGCTGCAACGCCCCTGAAAACAGGCTGAAATCCGATGTTGACCGGGCCTGTTGCCAACGGGAATAACCTTCGGATTTGGCCGTGGCCAGAGCAGCGATTAGCTGAGGATCCTGAGCTTGCTGCCGGCGAAGATCGAGCTCCAACAGATCAAGATTGCGGCCGCGCTCCGACGCCTGCTCGCTGCTGGGATCAGAGGTTTCCTGCTTCCATTCCTGGCGGGCCTCAGCGAGAAGGTCTGCATACAACGCGGAGCTCTGGCGTGCATGGAGTTCCGTTGCCGTCCAAGCCAGCTGCTCGCCCCTCCATGGAGCCCCATCTGAGGGCATCCGTGTGTTCTGGTCCCAATAGAGCGTGCTCTGAATCGAGCCAAGAAGTTTGGTGCTGCGGAGGTATGCGCCAAGGCGCTGCCAAGCAGTCTCAGCGGCCGCCATCTGTGAACCATCAATGGAGTGAGCCTAACGATCAATCACACCCCGCGAACAAACAGCAGCAATCGCTGGATTGATCGACCAGTCGGTCGACGAGCAACCTCTCAGATGTTGACAACAAATCATCGCTCGAGGCGGTTCTTCGCCAACAAACAAGTATGGCTTGCTTTCAGCAAGATCAAGAAAACAGTCAAAGAAGTTGACCACTAATTGCGTTAACCCGACGTCGCAACAAACACATCCTCAGGCAGACCGCCCAAACACTCAACAAACAAGTCATGGCAATGGAATCAACTCAATCATCCCAAACGCTTTTACAACGAGCTTTTTGATAACTTTTCTTGGCTTCACGATATCGTTTCGTATCTTCTGCAAGAGCATCACTGGATAAACGCACAACCTCCTCATCTTCACTGGTTGCAATCCGATGACGATACACACTCATCTGATAACCAAGTTTGTTCATAACTTTGGTAATAACCTGACATTCCAATGTGGTTGCTGACGCAACAAACGTCATAAGAAAAGCCGCCCCTGATAAAACGACTGACATCCCTTTCTCCCAAACAACTGGAGATCGACACCTTAAAAGGACCGTTTCCGAAGATCAATCTCCCCGCAAAAGCAGTCAGGCACCAATCACTGCAACTGCAGAACCCATGTTTCAAATCCTTCCGATCAGGTCCTGGCGCATCGGTCCTCACAGAGTTGATCCAGACCAGGTCGCCCCGTCCATTTCAGGCGGCGAGCAGCCCAAAAGGCATACACCCGGTTCACTACCATC
>CAZJLQ010000294.1:0-2414 GCA_964546675.1 uncultured Synechococcus sp. | reverse complement strand
GCGGTCTCACACCGGTCGTCGGGTGATTAGGACCCGCCGCAAGCGGGGGCGTTCACGCCTGGCCGTTTGAACACGGCTTCCATCTGCGACAACGCTTAGGTTGATGGCTCTGCCCGCTTCGATGCGACTGAGGGGGCAGCGCTGCTTCAACCGGCTTCACCGCTCCGCGAAACGCCTCCACGGTCAATGGATGGTGTTTCGCGTCGTTCGCGAAGATCGCCCCTTGCTGCGGCCTCAACTTCGGACAATGACGCTCCAACGCTGCCGCTGCGCCGTAGTGATCAGCAGCAAAGTGAGCAAACGCGCAGTCCGTCGCAACCGGCTCAGGCGTTTGCTTCACGATCACCTCCGAACCCGACTGGAGGCCCGTGAGGATCTGGCAGGGCGTTGGCTGTTGATCAGTCTTAAGCCCGAAGCGCTCAACGCGATCCCCACGCAGTTGCTCGAAGAATGCGACAGTCTTCTCAGATCTGCCGGACTGGGGACATGAGCACCGCCAAGACTGAAGAGGTCCACTACGAAGGTGGGCCAGCCCGCGGTGATCTAATTCTCAACGTGCTGCTGGGGTTCACGCTCATTTGCCTGCCCTTCACGGTTGGGGCCATCGTTCGTGCCGTATGGCTGCGGTTCAAGGTCACCAGCCGTCGCATCTCCGTCAGTGGTGGATGGATGGGAAAGGACAAAACGCAGGTGGTCTACAGCCAAATCAAAGACGTTCTCTGCGTCCCGAGGGGATTCGGAGCGTGGGGCGACATGGTGCTCGTGCTCAACGACGGTGCACGTCTCGAACTTCGATCGATGCCCCGGTTCCGCGACATCGAGGCCTACATCCTGGAACGGATGGCCGAGCGGCGGTCAGCCTCCGAGGACAAGTCGGTCGAAGGGTTCGCCGCCTGAACCGCTTGTTGTTGCACACTGGCTGAACAACGACTTCATCCCACGGGACCTTCAACGTGATCGGGTACATCTCCGACAATCTGCTGATCCCGATCCTGGATTTCTTCTACGGATTGGTACCCAGTTACGGCTTGGCCATCGTCGCCCTAACGCTGGTCATCCGTGTCGCTCTCTATCCACTGAGTGCTGGATCCATCCGCAGCGCGCGTCGCATGCGAATTGCCCAACCCGTCATCCAGAAACGGCAGGCGGAAATCAAGTCGCGCTACTCCGACAACCTCCAGAAGCAACAGGAGGAGCTCGGCAAAGTGATGAAGGAGTTTGGGAGCCCGCTTGCCGGCTGTCTTCCGCTCCTGGTGCAGATGCCGATCCTCTTTGCCCTTTTCGCCACGTTGAGGGGGTCCCCATTCGCCGACGTTCCCTACAACATCAACGTCAAAGTTCTCCCCGCCGATCAGGTGGCTGCTGTTGAGCCGAAACCCTTCAACAGTCCCAGCCACTCGATTTTCATCGGTGAGACCGATCACGTCCCTGTGATCGCCAGTCTCCCCAGGGGCAACAAGATCGGGGTGGGAGACACCTCAACCATCAATCTGCACACCAAGGACGGTCGCTCCTACGACGAGGTTCTGACCGCCGTGGAGGATCCCGGTCGTTTTGCTCCGTCCTGGAGTTTGACCAAGGGTGACGATGTGATCGCTGTCAGCAAGGACGGCACAATCACAGCCCTGGCCCCTGGCGATGCCACCGTTGAAGCCAAAATTCCAGGCCTTGCCGCCAGGAGCGGCTTCCTGTTCATCAAAGCGCTTGGACAAGTCGGTTTTTACGCCGACGGAGCGATCAACTGGGACATCGCCATTTTGGTTGGCTCCTTCGGGGTGACCCTCTTCCTGTCCCAGCTGCTGTCTGGAATGGGGATGCCCGCCAATCCACAACAGGCAACAGCGAACAAGATCACTCCGTTCATGATCACTGGAATGTTCCTGTTTTTCCCTCTGCCGGCAGGCGTGCTCCTCTACATGGTGATCGCCAACGTTTTCCAGGCACTCCAGACGTTCATCCTCACCCGCGAAGCTCTGCCGGAAAACCTGCAAAAGATCCTCGACCAGCAGATCTCCCAGCAAACCGTTACGGCAACCGCCAGCTCTGGTTCAACCGTGAGCGGCAACCGTCTGCCATTTGAACCAAAAGGGAAGTGATCGACGATCTCGAGCCAATCGCTCTCAGAGATCTCAAGGCCTTGGGAGCCCCTCGCTCCTGGGAGGTGGACACATCACTCGATCAGCTTCCCTCGCTGACACCCGTTCGTGGTTCTCTCAGTGCTGAGCACAGGGGCAATGTGCTGGCCGTGGAGGGGCAACTCCAGACGATCGTCACACTCACCTGCGACCGCTGCCTCGGCCAGTTCAATCGAAAGCTCAGTTGCCAGCCGTCGGAACTGATCTGGCTCGGTGAGACCCCTCCATCGGATCTTCAGCTGCGGGAATCAGACCAAATCTCCGAACCGGATCGCTTGG
>CAZJLQ010000293.1:0-2435 GCA_964546675.1 uncultured Synechococcus sp. | reverse complement strand
TTCATTCGGCGTTACCGGTTATTCCCTCCCTTGGGACCAGGTTGGTTACTGGGCTGTGAAGATCGTTTCGGGTGTTCCTGCTGCGATCCCCGTGGTTGGTGACTTCATGGTTGAGTTGCTTCGGGGAGGCGAGAGCGTTGGGCAAGCAACCCTTACACGCTTCTACAGCCTGCATACTTTCGTTATGCCTTGGCTTCTGGCAGTGTTCATGCTCATGCACTTCCTGATGATTCGGAAGCAAGGTATTTCAGGTCCATTGTGATCCGCGTTTCTACACTTTTCTCATTCCCCGGTTTCACCAATGCACATTCTAAAAAAACCTGACCTCTCCGATCCAAAGATGCGGGCCAAGCTCGCAAAGGGCATGGGCCACAACTATTACGGAGAGCCGGCTTGGCCCAATGATCTCCTCTACATTTTCCCTGTTGTCATTCTTGGCACGATTGCCTGTGTAGTGGGTTTGGCTGTCCTTGATCCAGCCATGCTTGGGGATAAAGCAGATCCATTTGCAACACCCCTCGAGATTCTTCCTGAGTGGTACCTTTATCCTGTATTCCAGATTCTGAGGGTTGTTCCAAACAAGCTTCTTGGTATCGCTCTCCAAACTCTGGTGCCTCTCGGCTTGATGCTGGTTCCCTTTATCGAAAGCTTCAATAAATTCCAGAACCCATTCCGCCGTCCTGTTGCGATGACTGTTTTCCTGTTTGGAACAGTTGCAACCATTTATCTTGGTATTGGTGCTGCAATGCCCATCGACAAATCTCTCACTTTAGGTTTGTTCTGATTTCAAGTTCAAGATCGAAGTAAATATAAGAAAGTTGTCCCGCCCTCTGGGCGGGTTTTTTTTGGTTACCCGTTCGAATCAGATCCTGGATCCAAATGAAGCATCAGCACATCATCTGGATTCACCCGCAGGAAATGATGCATGAGCAGAAACCCAACAATGGTCCATGTTTGATAAGTGCGTGATTGTTGTCCCACCCATGTGCCTGTTGGTCCATCAAAATATTCCGCCCACTGTTGACGTGGAAGTTGATTCAAGTGACTCCAGTAACACTCTTCGACAAGAGTTTTCATCTGGCCCATCAGGAGCACATCTGCATGGGGGTTCAATCGTTCATGCAACAGAATCGATGCTCCGAAATACCAAAGCAAACTGGGCCAATGTCCACCGTTGTGGTAGCTCCATGGCCAATTTTTGGGATCGGAGCCTGTTTTGTTTTGCCATTCGATTCCATCCATCGGTGGATGGCAGATGCGCATCGGCATCTGTGCCATTAAGTCGTTGCGGTTGTGATCCACCAAGCGAAACAGAGCTCTTTGCTGGGGTGCTGTGAGCAAACCGAATAAAGAAGCGAGTGAATTGCCCAGGCTGTAAAACCGAAAATCTGGTCTTCCGGTGCGCATATTTCCAATCAAATAACCACCTCTGTTTTCAAGCCAGTCTTGTAACCAGTCCGGAATGACCTGAGGTTGCACATTGAATTCGTTTTGATATTGGTTGTCTCCGTACTGCTCTGTTGGCCGTCGTCTCAGAACCTGCATTGTTTTGCTGGTGACCCAGTAATGCTTGAGGAGGTATTGCCTCAGGTCATGCATCCATTGACGACTGAGCCGCAGTCGCTGCTCCAGCAGAGCACTGTGCTCATGCTGCTGGTGGATCTCCATCAGTTCAATGCAGCTTCGAAGTGCTGCGAACAGAAGCACTTCGATTTCGAGAGGTGCGCCCCAAACGTCCATGGGGCGGTCAATCATGAAGGCGCAATCCGGGACGAAGAGAACTGGTGTGCCTTCGAAGCTGGGATGAAGGACCAGGTCCAACAGAAGTTGCAATCCCCGCTGCACTTTTTGACTTCGCCCGAATTCACGGTCACCACTGCGTTTGACATAGATCCAGCAGAGGATTGGCCACCAGAGGCTGGCGTCTACAGAGGTGATCCGGCCGATCGATCGCTGGCCGTAATCGGCGATGAGCTCCCCTTCTTCTTCAACGAAGCTGGTCGGAAAGACGCCACGTGTCTGCACCGTGGTGCTTTGCAGATCAAGGCTGACGCTTAAGAACTGCTTCACCACGGAGAAACGCCGCTGAAGCAAGAGGTAAATCATGACCGGAACGTTGTCCCGTAGGAAGATCTCTCCGTAGTTGAGAGCTTCGTCGTGATTGGGATGCTCCAGCGCAGCAACGCTTCCGGCCAACTCGCCGCGGATTGAGATCAGCGTTCGTTCAAAGTGTTCACGAGCCTTTTCAACAATTTGGTCTTCCCGTGAACTGGGACGGAACCGTTGGTTTTGCTGGGTAAAACGTGTCGCCATCGGCCCTTCGTCCGTGTGCCGAACGTAGTCATGGCAATGGTTTACGGCAGCGGAAGCAAGTCTTCAGATCTTGAGGTCGAATGGCTTCTTGCAAATTGAGGCCTAAGTGGTTTATAGTTTTG
>CAZJLQ010000292.1:0-2436 GCA_964546675.1 uncultured Synechococcus sp. | reverse complement strand
CGGCGGCCAAGCCTCCAGAGCCGGCACCGAGAACCAGAAGATCGAAGTCCGCGCTCATGGATGCAACAAGGGAATCTCCATTGTGTTGATTGCCCCTCCTCCCCGGCGGCCTGCGGTCTCAGAAAGGCGGTTCGATGGTTTCGATGATGGGGTTTTTTCGATCTCAATTTCATCGCCAGGGCCGTTTCAGACCGCGTGGCTGTTGACGTGGGCAGTGACCCCCAAAACGTTGGTCGCGGGCTCCATCAAAAACTGGGAGACTGGTTTTTCTCAAGCCGTGAACCCATGGCTCTGGTGCTGAATGTTCCCTCCTTCGGATCCCATTGAGCCGCTGAGCTGGCAAGCACTCTCCGCATTGGCCCGTTCCGAGCCCGATCGCGTCAATGGCGACACGAATGCTCAAGCGACGCTGAGACTGTTCGGCAGCGACCCAGAAGCTGTTCGGGTCACGCTTTACAGGGACCACCATGCCTGGTGTCCGTACTGCCAGAAAATTTGGCTGTGGCTTGAGTTCCAGCGAATTCCGTACAGGATTCGCAAGGTGACCATGCGTTGCTATGGACGCAAGGAGCCTTGGTTCCTGAGCAAGGTCCCTTCAGGGATCCTCCCCGCCCTCGAGCTGGATGGCGAATTGATCACTGAGAGTGATCGGATTCTCCTGGCTTTGGAGGAGGCGTTCGGCCCGTTCGGCTTACCGCTTCAATCGTCAGCTGCACTGGAACTACGACAGCTCGAAAGGTTGTTGTTCAGAGCCTGGTGCCTCTGGCTTTGCTCACCGGGCCTCAGTCCCCGACAGCAGCGCCAGGCCCGTACGCAGTTTCAGTCCACAGCGAGCCGCTTCGAACGTGCTCTGGAGCAACAGGCGGGGCCCTGGCTTGATCGAGGTGGCCCCACCGGCGTGGATCTTGTGTTCATTCCCTACGTGGAGCGGATGAATGCTTCGCTCGCTTACTACAAGGGGTTTCAGCTGCGTCGCGAGCATCCGGCGATCGATCGCTGGTTGAAAGCTCTTGAGCAGCTCGAGGAGTACCGGGGAACCCAAAGCGACTTCCACACCCATGTCCATGATCTGCCCCCTCAGATGGGTGGATGCTGGTTTGATGACCCGCTCGATGCTGCTGACCTCTCCGAACGGATTGATCGAGGCGATGGTCTGGGAGACGACGAAGCCTGCTGGCCGTCATCGGCCTGGGCTGGCATGGAGTCCGTGGCTCTGACGCGGGTTCTGCGTCATCGCGACAGGTTGCTGCGCAGCAATCCCCTCGGTGCCGCTGCTTTTGATCAACCGTTGCGCTCTGCCTTGACCCGCCTGATGCAGGGCAAAATCTGCAGACCCAATCCCGGTAGTGCTGCAGGTCTACGCCACCTTCGAGATCGCATCTCCGTACCTCGAGACATGCCACTTCCCGCAGGCCGGCTTCTGCGGCAGGCCCTTGAAGGGACGGCGGCACTCGATGGCGAGGCGCAACCGGCCCCCCTGCCGATTCGGGATCGTTTCGATCAAAACCCCGAGCCATTTCTGGCAACACTCTGATTGGAAAACCTCGGGCATAGTGTCCCGATGAGATGGATGAGGCGTGTCTCTTCAGCTCCCTGCCTACAAGCCGATTCCAGAGCCTGGTCAATCGACGGAGCTTTTTGAGGTTGCGATCGCTGACTTGCACCCCACCCAGTGGTGCATCGGTTTGGCTGAGGTGTGGTCCAGACAAGTTGACTTTTCCAGCGAATCGCCACAGGAACGCCTTGCATATCTAAAAAGAAAACCTGTCCCCCTGGTGCGCAGTGGATTTGGGCATCTGTGGATGGTCGATCGGCATCACCGTCTGCGCGGTTTGCTCGGGCTCGATCCGCAGGCCAAGGCATGGGGCTATCTGATTGCAGATCTCACCTCATCTGAATCGCCGGAGGTGCTCGCTTTTCTTGAACAGCAAGGCTGGTTGTATCTCTATGACGGGCGAGGTCAAGGCCCTCGTTTGGCCATGGATTTGCCGCAATCGTTGATGGACCTCGACGATGATCCTTACCGCAGCTTGGTTTGGAAACTGAAGCAGGAGGGGGCGATCAAACCTCAGCCCCAGATTCCGTACCACGAATTTCGTTGGGGAGCGTGGCTGCGGCGGCGTCCGTTGCCACCGTTCAGCTCTCGACGACTCGAGCCGGCGTTGTCGCCTGCCAGGAGATTGGTGTGCTCGCAAGCTGCAGCGGGCATGCCCGGCTGGCGAGGAGACCGCAAGGCCTGCCGGTAGTCAACGCTGGCCTTCAGCCGCGGCGACGTGAATCGATCTGCAGCAGGTCTCGCACTTTCTGAACCTGACCAGCCAGTTGAGGATCACTGGCCAACTTTTTTTCCACCTGTTCGATGGCGTACATCACGGTGGTGTGGTCCTTGCCTCCGAAGGCATCACCGATGCGGGGGAGGCTCAGTTCGGTCCCCTG
>CAZJLQ010000291.1:0-2451 GCA_964546675.1 uncultured Synechococcus sp. | reverse complement strand
CATCGCCCGTTTCCCGCTCTCTTCCGCAGACTGTGCGCATCGGGTCTAAGTCGCTCGCCTACTGGCCGTACAAGTACGTCACGGACGATGGCGCTGACGACCTGAAGCGAAATCGTTAGGACGCCAAGCAGCAGTGTGAACAGAACAAAAGTCCACGGTGCCTTGGTGAATGCAGTCCAGCCGTCCTCAACGGCCTGGAGAACGTGAAGCCTTCCGTCGGTGGGGGTTTCGGTCATCAGGCACCAGCTGCATTGGGCGGAAGGTAGCCGTTTTGACAGGTTTTTTCATTGGAGCGCAGAGGCGACCTCACTGATCAGCTCGATGGTTTGATCGATCTCTGTTTCGGTGGTGTCCCGTCCCAGACTGAGGCGCAACGAGGCCTCTGCATCCGCGCGGCTGCGGCCAAGGGCCTGGAGCACGTGGGACGGTTCCCCTCGGCTGCAGGCGGATCCACTGCTGCAGATCAGTTTTGAGCGCAAGGCCTGATGCAGACGTCGCCCATTCAGCCCCGGGAGGGTGATGTTCAGGTTGTGTGGCAGTCGTGGCTCTGCTGCGCCATTCAGCAGCACCGTCGGAAGACGTTGCTGCAGTCCTTCCCAGAGCTTGTTCCGCAACCTGGATCGGTGCGATCGGCTTTGCTCCAGATCGCTTACAGCCAGGCTGGCCGCCGCTGCAAAACCCACGATGAGGGGCGTTGGCAGCGTTCCGGGTCTTAAGCCATCCTGCTGGCCCCCGCCCCACAGCAGTGGTGAAAGCCTCTCTCCGTCTCGGATCACCAGAGCTCCGATCCCTTTTGGACCGTAGATCTTGTGGGCGCTGAGGCTGACAAGATCGAGACCGAGACATTCCGGTGCCAGAGGCACGTTGCCGAAGGCCTGGGCTGCATCGGAGTGAAAGCTGATGCCTCGTTCGCGGCAGAGTGCGCCGAGGGCCTGGAGCGGTTGCAGAACTCCGATCTCGTTGTTGGCCGCCATCACGCTCACCAGAAACGTGTCGGGTTCCAGGGCCGTCCGGAGTTGATCCGCTGTGACTAGGCCATCGCTCCCCGGGGACAGCAACGTGACTCGGAATCCTTCACGCTGCAGCTGCCGCAGGGGATCCAGAACAGCATGGTGTTCTGTGCTCACGCTGATCAGGTGGCCAGACCGGCCGTGATGGCGTGCTCGTCCCAGCAGCGCCAGATTGTTGGCTTCCGTTGCTCCGCTGGTGAACACCAGGCTTGAGTGCCGCAGCGCCAGGCTCTTGATGAGCTGTTGACGCGCCAGATTCACCGCAGCTGAAGCGCTCAGGCCAAGCCGGTGCTGACGACTGGAGGGGTTTCCCCAGTGCTGTTCCCAGTACGGCGCCATCGCTTCCACCACCTCCGGCGCACAGGGCGTGGTGGCTTGGTGATCCAGAGAAAGTGGTGACTGGGACAGGTGTGTTGTGGGTGTTCTTGCCACCATGGTGCAGATCTTCAGCCGCTGCAGCGCATGCGTTCGTGGATTTCCTGGCCGCTTGCAGGGGCGCTTGTGATCGCGTCTTCCCTGCTCCGGCCGGATTGGGCATGGTCGATCGATCGGAAGGACGTGCTCGAGCAGATGAAGAAATCGCGTCCTCAGGACTTGGTCGTGCTGATTGAAGAACCCGATGCCGGCGGCAATCGACTCATCGGGATGTATGGCCTGAAGAAGGAGGCCGGCGATCCCACCCTCCGGCGCTTCAGCATTTGGGAGGAATCCCCTGCAGATATCAACATCTATCAAGAGACGGTGTATTGCAGTCCATCCGACCCTGTTCGGGTGAAACGCACGGAGACCGCCGTGTTCGTGCGCACGATCAATCCCGGTGGGCCAATCATTGAAGGAAACCGGGAGGACCATCTGGTGTGGTGGGCTGCCTGCTTCCCTGAGCTGGCCGGCACCGACCCTTCCACCTTGAAAGAGAAGGCCCTCTCGCTGGGTTACTCAACCCTGGTCCCCGAGCGACAGGAGAAGCTGCCGGTCGTCCCGCGCTGAGGACCTGCTTCAAATGTTTGGCGTGTGGGTCTGGTGGAGTTGTTCGATCAGCTCTTCGGGCAGGGGTTGGCTTTCCTCCGCAGGAATCATCACCTCCAGGTAGGCACCTCCCCTGTGGTTTCTGATCTCCGCAAAAGCCCGTTCGAGCTCGCTGCGGCTGCTAATTCGAGCTGACCACCATCCGTCACAGCCGAACACCTCCGGCAGGCGGCTGTAGTTCCATTTCGGCAGATCGTTGTAGGCGTGCCCGGTTTCACTGATCAATGCTTCGACTCCATAAATACCGTTGTTGAGCACGATCACGATCGGTTGTGTCCCTGCGGTGTGCATCACCCCCAGTTCCTGCACCGTGAGCTGATGCGCGCCATCACCGCTCACCAGAACCACACGCCGTTCCGGTTCAGCCAGAGCGCAACCGAGCGTGGCGGGAGTTCCCCAGCCGATCGATCCCCAT
>CAZJLQ010000290.1:0-2484 GCA_964546675.1 uncultured Synechococcus sp. | reverse complement strand
CATCGGTGCCATGCCGCTGGACATGCCGGAGTCTGTGCTGGTGCGTTTCAGCGGGTCTCTGCAGCCTGGGGTCACCCTCCGCGATGTCGTGAATGCGATCCCCTGGGTGGCCATCCAGAAAGGGCTGCTCACCGTTGAAAAGTCCAACAAGAAAAATCTCTTCAACGGGCGAATCATGGAGATTGAGGGTCTGCCTGACCTGAAGCTGGAGCAGGCCTTCGAGCTCACCGATGCGAGTGCGGAACGCTCCTGCGCCGGTTGCACGATCAAGCTCTCTGAGGAGACCGTGAGCGAGTATCTGCGCAGCAACGTGGCGTTGCTGAAAAACATGATTGCCCGCGGCTACAGCGATGCGCGAACGCTGGCGCGGCGGATCAAAGCCATGGAGGACTGGCTGGCCAACCCACAGCTGCTGAGCGCCGATGCTGACGCCGAATACGCCGAAGTTCTGGAGATCAATCTGGATGAACTCACCGAACCCGTGTTGGCATGTCCGAATGATCCGGACAACGTGAAGCTGCTCAGCGAGGTGGCGGGTGACGCCGTCCAGGAGGTGTTCATCGGCTCCTGCATGACCAACATCGGCCACTACCGCGCTGCGGCGAAGGTGCTTGAAGGGGCCGGCAGCAACAAAGCCCGCCTCTGGGTCTGCCCACCCACGCGCATGGATGAGGAAACGTTGAAGAATGAGGGGTATTACGCCACCTTCGAAGCGGCCGGTTCCCGCATGGAGATGCCGGGTTGTTCGCTCTGCATGGGCAATCAGGCCAGAGTCGACGACGACACAACCGTGTTTTCCACCAGCACCCGCAATTTCAACAACCGCCTCGGCAAAGGTGCCCAGGTGTATCTGGGGAGTGCGGAACTGGCCGCGGTCTGCGCTCTGCTGGGCCGCATCCCCACACCGGAGGAGTACCGATCCATCGCCGCCGAGAAAATCGACCCCCTCTCTAGCGAGCTGTATCGCTATCTCAACTTCGATCAAATCGATGGATTTGAAGATCAGGGACGGGTGGTGAGTGAGGAGCAAGAGGCCGAAGTCCTCGCCGAAGTCTGACCAGGGGCCCTTCAGTCAAAACCGTGCCCTCTCTGAGCGAACCCAAGCAACGTCGTCACCACCTCGGCTCCAGCCGAAGCATTCGCAAGCTGCTGGAACGGAGATGGCTGGTGGTCGTTCTGGCCCTCGCCCTCACCGGCCTGGGTGCAGCGATCACTGGGCTGCTGTTCAAAAGCGGAATGAATCTGCTGCGCGACTGGCGACTCGACCTCCTCAAAGACCTACCGGCCTGGGTTGTTCTCCCTGCTCTTGGGGCTTTTGGAGGCCTGGTCTCCGGCTGGCTGGTCACCAACCTGGCTCCAGCCGCCGGCGGTGCCGGCATCACCCACATCATGGGTTTTCTGCGGCACCGGTCCGTGCCGATGGGATTGCGGGTTGGACTGGTGAAACTGGTCGCCGGCATCATTGCCATCGGCTGCGGATTTCCGCTCGGGCCGGAGGGACCTTCGGTCCAAATGGGGGGGTCCGTGGCCTGGCAGATGTCCCGCTGGTTGCGGGCACCTGTGGCCTTCCGCCGGGTGATCGTGGCCGCGGGCGGCGGCGCCGGTATTGCTGCGGTGTTCAGCGCACCAATCGGCGGTTTCATCTACGCGATTGAAGAGCTGCTGCATTCAGCAAGGCCGGTGGTGCTGCTGCTCGTCCTCATCACGACGTTTTCGGCAGACACCTGGGCGGATGTGATTGGCTTCCTTGGACTGGGATCAAGCGCCGGTGGCCTCAGCAGCACCCTTGGTTTCCAGCTGGAGCGGGAATACACGCCTCTGGTCAGATTCCTGCCCGTTGATGTCCTTTATCTGATCGTGCTCGGTGCTGTGATCGGACTGCTGGCTGAGCTCTACTGCCGCTACGTGTTGACGATGCAACGGCAAGGCAACCGTTGGTTCGGAGACCGGCTGATCCTGCGCATGACGCTCTGCGGTCTTGTGATCGGCTGCGTGTATGCCGCGCTGCCGAACACCTTTCACAACCCCGCAGAACTTGAACATCAGATCGCCGATGGCGCAGCTGACATCTCCCTGGCGATGACCAGCTTCGTGGTGCTGTTCTTCAGCACCGGTCTGGCCGCGGCCTCAGGCGCTCCGGGTGGACTGTTCATGCCGATGCTCACCCTTGGAGGATCGATCGGTTTGGCCTGTGGAGGCTGGATGGAAGCACTCACCGGCTATGCACCCACCACCTTTGTCTTCGCTGGGATGGGTGCCTTTGTGGCGGGATGCTCCCGCACACCGATCTCTGCAATGTTCCTCGCCTTTGCCCTCACCAAGGATCTTCTGATTCTTAAACCAATCCTTGTGGCATGCCTCATGAGTTTCGTTGTGGCACGGATCTTCAATCAACACTCGATTTACGAGCGGCAGATGGGAATGGAACTGGCTGTGGAGGAAACGCTTGAACGTCGTCTGGAACGCCATCGCCGCCCCTTCACA
>CAZJLQ010000289.1:0-2502 GCA_964546675.1 uncultured Synechococcus sp. | reverse complement strand
TGAATGTGGTCAGAGAAATTGAATTTCTATTGGTTTGCTCCCAAATATAGAGAAACACTATTAATTACGTAATCTTCAAATCTCCCAATTTGAGTTCGAGGATTGTTGCTAAATGGGCTACAGATCCTTTAAAAATTGGCCTCACCTGCGGCTTTGGATCGTAACTTACAAGCCTGTCGGGATGCTAGATAATCAGCGATCTGTGTTCATCATCAATATCATGAAAATTTAATATTAAAAGCCAGGAATATCTAGATCACTTCCTCTCATCAACTGAATATTGCTTATGGCGCTCCTGGTGACTCAATTACCACGAAGAGGGCATTTTTTTCCTAGATTAACGGAACATTGATTTCCATTCGCGCATGTCCAAAGTTATTATCTCGGAAACTTTTACAATGCTGAAATGGATTTTCTGCTAAGATCTTGCTGCAACATAACGCGATCAACGCACAATCAATCCGTTGAATCTAATCCTTTTTTGAAAAGTATTGGCTTGCGATTGACTTATGTGAACCAGATTCATGCTTGGCTTTTGCATTCAGCCTTTTAGCAAGCCACCCTCACAAAAATTGTACACATGCTCAGTCTCGATTCACATCAACTCGACCGTATAATTGAAATGGCTTGGGAAGATCGAACCACTTTCGAATCCATTGAATTTCAGTTTGGATTAAAAGAAAAGGATGTGATTGCAATTATGCGAAAAAATATGAAATCAAGTTCATTTAAAATGTGGAGAAAGCGTGTCAGCGGACGCAAGACAAAGCATCAGGCGACGAGCAATTCAAAACGATTTAAGGCAAAATGCCATAAATAATCACCAATAAAATGCACTTTATATTGTTTTCACGCACTCTTTTCTTTAAGATAGTTTCTCTCGTGCGATATCTACAATCGCTGCCAATAATTAATGCCAAGATTTCCAGCTTGTTAACTCAAAGCTTTAAGTTTGATTTGGAGTAAAAGTTACCTGTCTCAGCGGTGGTACCTCGCTTGCTTCAGTAAACATCTTGTTCCGATTTTGCTGTTCTGTGGGTTCTTCTTGCAAATCTTCATGGGTTTTGAAAAGTAGTGAAAGAATGTTAGTTCTGACAAAAAAGATCCATTTTCTGATCTTATCAGGTGTATTCTGGTGAAAGTCTGTGATTAGCCATGGCAAATTGGAAGCAAGATTTATTCGACCTTAACTTTAAGGAAGAAAAACAAATCGATGGACTGTCAACATACACTCTGCATTTAGGCAATCAAAGACAATCCTACTGGACTAAGATCACCGTTAAGCAAGTCGGAAGGCCTCAAAAAGATTCATGGCAAGTGATTTGCGCAAGGTCAGAGATTCAAGTTGGACTCTGGAAGGTTCATGAAGCGACTAAAGACATTTCTGTTGATGTCTTCACTAGTGCCGATAAAATGCTTTCTGCAATTGATCAGCAAATGAAATTAAAGCCAAGCTTTTTGTCAAGAATTACATGATTAATATGACCAGGCCTCATTCGTACGGATGTTATGAGGTTGGCAGGTTAATCTATTTTGCCCGTATGGTTTGAATAGGAGGCATCGTATTGACAGTGGAAATATTTTGGGAGTTTTGTTTGTGCCTGCAGCGTCAGTGTTGACTAGGATATCGTTTGAGTGACTGTATGGATTTTGGGAGGAAATTAACTTTCGTTTTTGTCCTTTGTTAATATGGCTTAAGATTGACCCTGTTTATGATAATCACTCTCGATCTTTAAAGGCTTTGATGCTCGAGGCTCGAGAATTCGCATTGGACTGTCTTGATTCAATGGTAGTGGTATGTCGGTTGGTTGATATTGATCTTTCTAGAAAAGCAGCTTCAGTGATGAGCAACAGGTTGTTTGGCTCTCATCAATACCACTTTGGATGGGTGCTCAAAAGATGATATAAACTTGATTAACTGTAGGGTTGGACTAATCATTTTTACTGAACTCAAATAGTCCTTTATCCCAACCATGACTCTATAAGGGCTTTTCATGGCAGGAGACGATTCCACCAGGCTGATGTGCGAGAATTATTTCCTATTGGAAAAACTGTTCCTCCGTATGGCCATGGATTTTCACATCGTTGTCCTTGATGAACATCTATCGCAATATCCTAAAATTGATTGGATTGATTGGAAAGATCATTTATCCAAAAAAATGATGAGTCAAGGTGACCACTGGTCAAGAGCAACACTTCAGGGTGTGAATATATTGGATTGCCTCAAAAAAAATAAGATTAATGTCTTGCATCTCGTGGCCTGGAAGCCTGCCCAAGATACTCTTTATCAAGTCAGTTTGCCTGACCAAGCTCATGTTTCGGGATAATACAACTAGTTTAAGCGTGAATAGTTGTTACTTTTTTCTCCAATAAGATAAATTGGATTTTTGATTGCCAGTGTTGATAGGCTTGTTTTGATATCGAGAGTGATTGTTGTTTTTGTGTAAGGAGGGAGGCTTATCGGAACGACAAGAAATATCGTGATTTCAGGTAATACTACAT
>CAZJLQ010000288.1:0-2505 GCA_964546675.1 uncultured Synechococcus sp. | reverse complement strand
ATCGAGAACACCGGGCCAATGGGACGACATCCCTGGGCGACAACCGGATCCAACGTCCAATCGCCACCGATCGAACAGATCACCGCACCGTTCACCACCTTGTTGTTCAGCAGCAGCGACCCGTGCGGCGCATTGTGAGGGCCGGCGATCCCACCGATTCTTGGTGCGGCGGGATAGGCGTAATCAAGGCCGCTGATTAGATCGTTAATGCCGTTGCTGGTTGGGTCGATCAGAACGATCTGACTCCTGCAGTTTTCCGGGTCGATCCCCACCCAGTCCTGCCATTGCTGTGCTGCACCATCGAGATCGGGTAGGCGCTCAGTGTCCAGAGCTGCTGTCTTGATCTGCAGTCCAGGAAGGGTGAGCAGTGAAACACTGAGCGCGGGTGCCTGCTCCACCTCCGACGCTGTGCCGCTTGAGCTGGTGCCGATGACGCCACCCCCTGCACACCCGATCCAGTGCCTGGCCGTGAGGCGCTGCTGCAGGAGGGGGAGCAGTCTGGGCAGGTCGCTGGCGTAGCTGGTCGAGGCGAACACCAGGGCCAGATCTGCATTGCCACGACGACCCAAACTCTCTGCCACCTCCTGGACTGCCTTGTCCAGTGAGGGGTGGGTGGACAGGGCTGTGCGACAGCTCGATTTGTCGGTGGATCCTCTGAACCAGTCGAGTGGAGAGAAGGAAGCCATGATCCGGACCTTATCAACCTTGAAGCACGAAGCGAGCGATTGATAATGACGCCACCTTGAACCACCGCGGTGAACGAGCTGTCCTATCGAGCTTTGGTCTGGCTGACGTATCGCCTGGCCGCCACGTTTGCTCTTGGGCTCCCCCTGGTTCTCTTGATCTGGTCCGCCGTCCGTCGTGAGACCTCGATGGTTCGTCTTCTGAGCCTCTACTGGAAGGTGGCGAGCCTGATGGGAATCAGCATGCTTCTGCTCACCAGCCAGCAGCCGCTTGGCTATGTGACGGCACTGATCGCACCCTTGTTGATGGTGGTGACGGTCTGGTTCTGGGTGGATCTCAATGAGGAACTCGAGGATCTTCCTGCATGGCGTCCACTGCCGCTGACCGTGCGTGTCTGGCGGTGGGCCCTCTCCGGGTCTGGCTTGTTGAGTGTGGTGATGACCGGCTCAGCATTGAGCTGCACCCAGGCTGTGGATGGGACGTTCTGTGCTGCATGGCTCGAGGCGCCCCGGGGCCTGCATCGTCTGGTTGAAACCGTGTTCGGATTTCTGTTTGGAGGTCAGTGGACCGAGAGCGTGGCGGGCTTCATCGGCTACCTCGCCCTTGTTGCCTACCTGGCTGGCTTTCTGCAGTGGTTGCTCGTGCGTTTACCGAGGCAGAGACGGGTGGCCGGAGGATTCTGAGCGATGTCAGATGTTGAGCTGATCCATCAGCTGGAGGAGCGCACCCGCCTGCATCCAGACCGCGTCATCCGCCTGTCGGGTGAGGTGTCCGCTGAACCGTTTGAGCTGCTGATCTTCCGTGGATTCAGCAGCAGCACAACGCATCCCACGGCGTACGACCCCGATGCCTCCGTTCTCCCTGAAGGAACCCTGCTCAAGCGAGCAGAGCTGTTGCAGGGTCCGCTGAATCCCTCCGGAGAAACTGTGTTGGCCGGACCGATGGATCCTGCGGACCTCCTGGTTCAGGCCAGCTGGTGAATGCGTCTGTTCAGCACGCCGATGCAGCGGCCGCAAAGATCGGGATGTTCGTCGTGCTGTCCGACGTCAGCTTCGTAGTGCCAGCAGCGTTCGCATTTGATGCCGCGGGCTCGCGTCACTTCGATCACCGCCGCGTCATCGTCCTGGCTGGCCAGCACTTCAGCCCAGGGTTCACCACCTAGCTGCAGCTGCGACACCAGCAGCCAGTCGCGCAGGCCGTCGACGTCAGCAGTTCCGCTGTCAGTTAGCCAGGCCAGGGCTGACTGCAGATCGCTGCTGCGGGCATCGATCCGTACAGCAGCCTCCAGCGATGCCCCCAGTTCCTGGCGGCTGCGGCAGTCCTCCAGCACTTTGTTGACGGAGGCGCGCAGCTCACGGAGTTGCTGCACCGGCGCCATCAACGTGTCATCTCTCCAGCTTTCAGGAACGGTGGGCCAGCCACGCAGGAACACCGAGCCTTCCTCCAACGGGTACGGGATGTTTTGCCAGATGTCCTCGGCCATATGACAAAGCACTGGAGCGATGAGTCCGGCAAGGCGTTCAATGATCAAGGCCATCACGGTCTGGCAACTGCGGCGGCGCTGGTCCGCAGGTGCGCTGACATAAAGCCTGTCCTTGGCGATGTCGAGATAGAAATTCGAGAGGTCGGTGACGCAGAAGTTCTGGAGCAGCTGGAAGAAGCGGAAAAACTCACAGCTTTCAAAGGAGGCTGTGATCTCATCCATCACTTCGGCGGTGCGCTGCAGCATCCAGCGGTCCAGCAACGGCAGGTCCGCCACGGGGATGGCGTCGGTTGCCGGATTGAAGTCGTGCAGGTTGCCCAGCAGATAGCGGCTGGTGT
>CAZJLQ010000287.1:0-2516 GCA_964546675.1 uncultured Synechococcus sp. | reverse complement strand
CGGCTACGACCTGATGCGGCTGCTCTGCGGCAGCTGGGGAAGCCTGGCGCTGATCACCGAACTCACCCTGCGCGTGCAGCCGACCCGACCGGCCCATGGTTTCCTGCATCTCCACGGTGCCCTGGCGGATCTGGACGCCTGCCGGGCGAGCCTGCTGCACTCCAGCCTCACCCCAGAACGCTGCGACTGGCACGGGTCGATCGATGGCTCCTGGCAACTGCGGTTGCTCGTGAGCAGCGTGTCGGATCAGGCGGTGGACACGCAGCTGAGCCGCCTTGAAGCCCTCGCGGAACAGCACCGGCTTGACGCGGAACGGCACCCCTGCAACCAACCGCTCACCCCTGGTTTGAGCAGCGATGCAATGCAATGGCTGGTGCGGGTGGCCCTGCCGCCAGCCACATTGCACCGGCTGCTCGCCAGCAGCGAATGCACAAACCTGAAGGCTTGGCGCTGGGATCTGGCCGCGGGGGCTGGCTGCGGAGATGGTTGGCAGCCCAGTACGGCGGGCAGCGTCAGCACAGCAGCCCAGATCAAGGAACTGCGGCTGCGTACGGAAGCCCTGGGAGGGCGGCTCACCGTGCTGCAACAGCCCAATGCTGGCGCTGATCGTGTTCAGGCCTGGGGTGATGCCCCCGCCAAGGCGGTGATGACGGCGGTGAAACAGCAATTTGATCCCCGCGCCCAGCTCAGTCCGGGCCGGCTTCCCGGTGTCGCCGGATGAGGTGGCGACGCGAATCGACTCGCTTCAGCTCAGCTGATATCGGCAGGCGAGGGTGGTGCTCGCCTCCGGTGCGATCTCCAGTTTTCGATCACCGGAGATCAGGGACTGGCGCGGGCCGGTCCAGGGCTCCAGGCACACCATCCGGCGAGGGGGCTCGGTCCAGATCACGGTGAGGTCCAATGGCGCCTCGTGCTGAAGCTGAAGCTGCCGCCCGCTGCTGTGGTCCACCAGGGTGACGGGTCCCGCCGGACGGCACAGAAAATCCACACCCTCTGCCAGGCGCTTCAACTGAGAGGCCGTGTCGGCCTCGGCCATCTCAAGATGGTTGAAGCAGCGGTCGTTGAGCCCCACCAGCTCAGTCTGCGCCGGATCGTCGACTGAGAAGTAGGGGTGCAAGCCGAAGCTGAACGGCATCGACCTGGCACTGCGGTTGTGGATGGTGATGCCGATCTCCAGCGCCCCTTGAACCGGGCGCACATCCATCTCCAACAGGAAGGCAAAGGGGTAAGCCGCGAGAGTCAGCTCGGTGTCGCTCAGGCTCAGACGAATCCCCCCCTGATCTTCGAGCAACTGAAGCTGCCAGGGAAGATCGCGAGCAAACCCGTGTTGCTTGAGGGTGTAATCAACGCCGTCGAGCCTGAACACGTCGCCAGGCAGATTGCCGCAGATGGGGAAGAGCACCGGAATGCCACCGCGGACGCTCTTCGAGGGATCTGCAAACCGGTCCTGATCGAAATAAAGCAGCTCCCGCTCTCCGCAACGCCAGCCGGTGATCAGCCCACCGCGCTCTGGAACGATGCACAAACGATCTCCACTCTCGGGATGAACGTATTCCCAGTGCTCGTAGGGAGCGGTCTGCTGCTTGAGAGTCATCGGCATGCGTCTAATGAAACGCCGTTGAAGACCGTCTAGCGCTGAACGTTGAGAATGTCGCGGCCGGCGATCAGGCCAACTGCGCGATCCAGTCGAGCAGGGCAGCATTCACCTGATCGGGAACCTCGTCATGGGGGCAATGTCCCGCCTCCAGCACAACCTCTGTGGTGGCTTCCGGGGCATGGCGCTGGAACGTCGCCCGACGCCCCGGTGCATTGATCCAGGGGTCACGGATTCCCCACAACAACAGAAGCGGTGCGGTCAACTCAGCGAACAATTCATCGAGGGGCTGTCCGCGGGGGATGTCGAACACGGTGCGAAAAACACCGAAGGCACCCGGATCGAGGGAGGGGCGGCGAATCGATTCAACCAGCCAGTCATCAACGTTCGTCTGATCGACATACACCTGCTTGAGGGTGCGGCGGATGGTGGCAGGGCGACGCAGATTCTCAAACAACAACCGCTGCACAAGCGGACTCTTCAGCACAGCCCCACCAATGCTCTGGCGAGCGATTGCAGCCCAGCCCTTGGGGGCTTTCTGCTCATCGCTGAAAGGGCCGGCTGCATTGAGGAGCACAACACCGGCACAGTCCTGTTGCAGGGCGGCACCCGCAGCCAACGCAGCAAAGCCGCCCAGGGAATTACCGGCAATCACGGTGGGTCTGCCGATCCGCTCCCGCACGTAAGCCACCAGCTGATCACGCCAGAGCGCGCCGCCGTAGGGGAGATCCCCTGGCTTGGCACTGCGCCCGAAACCCAGCAGATCGAGAGCATGCACGTCATGACGTTCCGCCAGGACAGGAATGTTGTAACGCCAGTGATCGGTGGATGCGCCGAACCCGTGCACCAGCAACAACGCTGGGCCACGGGGATCGGACAGCTGAGGCCCCTGACTCACTGTGTGAACCGGATAACCGAGATG
>CAZJLQ010000286.1:0-2519 GCA_964546675.1 uncultured Synechococcus sp. | reverse complement strand
TGAAGAGGTGTTTGCCGGTGTAGCGTTGAGACAAGGAGCCGCTCGCGCTTGCCTACATCGCGTTTGAAATTTCGTCCGGCGCTCCTCTTTCTTTGGAGGGCAGGATTGCGTTGGTCGCAATCGGATTGTGTTGACTTCAGTGCGGCATTTGCTTACTACGCGTTGCAGTCAATTTTTCCATTGTTGTTGATCGCGCTGGCTGTTGCTGCAAGAGTTTTTGGAAACACCGACGGAGTGGATGAGGTTTTGGGCGCAATTTTGCCCCTGTTGCCTCCCTCTGTTGGTGATCTGGTTCAGTCCACTTTGATTGGTTTGGTGAGGCAAGGGTTTGGGGCTGGATTGCTTGGTGTTGTCGTTCTCGTGTTAACAGCAAGCAATCTCTATCTCACCTTGCAGCGTGGTGCGGATCGTCTATGGGACGCTCTTCTCCCGCCTGATGCCTCTCAAACGAATGTGCGGGGACAAGTGCTTGAGTTTCTGCGTAATCGTTTGCAGGCTTTTCTTGTAGTCTTGGCTGTCGCAACATTGGTTGTGATGGAACAGATTATTGCCGGACTCGGCAAGTTGCCCCAGGATCTCTTGGAGAGTGTTCAAGGATTTGTTCCGATTTTGGGGCGGATTATTCAAAATCGACACGTTTTTTTTCTGGGCTCTATTGCTCTTCCAGCGCTTTGGTTGTCCCTGTTGGCATTGGCTCTTCAGCGCGTATTAACCAGTCGCAGAATTCCATTGAGGCCGTTGATTCCAGGCTCGTTGTTGATTGGATTGGCGTTGTCTTTATTGAACTTGATCCTGGGCTTAAGTATTGTTTCTCTCGGTAATCGTTTTCAGGCTTATGGCGTGATCGGTGGCGTACTCGTTCTCACGCTTTGGGTTTGGTTGATCGGTGTCGTTTTTTATTACGGGGAATGTTTGAGTGTGGAGCTTGTCGGTGCATCGTTTCGCCGCCAGCTCAGGGGAGAAGAGGCTTTCGGTAAGGCTTGATCGGGTTTCCGAATCAATGATGATTGATCTCCCGGGTCTGACGTCCGGCAGATCCCGTCTACGGTTTGGAAAACATTGATGCCTATGAACCGTTTCCCCGTCCTGCTCTGGTCGGCATTGATTTTGTTGTTGTTGCTTCCGACACCTGCCGGACGCGTCCTCATCAATCTTGTCGGTGGTGTTGCCCTGGTGGTCCTTGCCTTGCCCGTCCTGTTGGGAGGCGTGGGCTGGATTGGCTGGAAAATCCTCCAATCGCGTCTAACAACATGTCCCGCCTGTGGAGCAGCCAGTTTCGGGGGAGCGGATCGTTGCGCTGTCTGTGGAAGTCCTCTTGATGCCACTGAAGCTGGCTCCAATGCCGCCAACCCTTCGGTGGCCTTCGCAAAGAAGGCAGATCAAGGCATCCCTGCCAGTGAAGCCACCATTGATGTCATGGCTCAAGATGCAGGGTCTGATTCCTGAGCACGTGCTTGCAGAGCGCGTTCCCGCAAGAAGAGAAAGAAAGGTGCTCCGCAGGCGAAAGCAACCGCAACACTCAAGAGAATTGCAACCCACCATCCACGAATCTTGTGATGTGTGCCTTCAACACAGATCCAGATACTCACCGCAGTCGCCCCGATGAATAAGTCAGAAGACAACGAACGTCCTGCGGCCGTTGATGTTGCCTCACTGATGAAACGCTGCAGTTCAAATCCAGAAGAGGTGCTTTCGGCGATGAAGTCAAGATTGGCTTGCCAGGGAAAGATGGCTCCAGCGATTGCGATTAATAGATAGATCCAAGGGAGTGTTTTACGCATTGGTTTGCTCTCCTATCGGAGTGAGTGTTTCGGGATCCAGTTGAACCACATTCGCCTCCATGGTGTTCAACAGAGCCTCGCAATGTTCGAGATAAATCTGTCCATGCAGGTGGTGGCGCTGAAGTTCTGCCATCGGAACACTGTCGTTCTGGAGTTCAGTGAGAAGAAGATCCAAGGCCACCAGCGATTCTTCATAGGTCAGAACCTCTGCTTCCTCTCGCCAGATTTTGATCTGTTCAGTGAGTGGGGGGGTGGTCATGAGGTCAGCGTGGATGAGGAGGGATGGATGCCTTCGACGCGTGCCTTCAATCGGCCATCGCTCAATTCAATGTTGAGCGAATCACCAGATTTCACATGGGACGTGTCGGTAATTGACCGGCCGTCAGGACCGCTGACCAATGCCAAACCACGCTTCAACCAACGTTGAGGTGACAGGGCATCCAGCAAGCGACGCCGTTGAACCAGGTCGCGGCTGAGTCGTTCCAGCCTGGCTGAGGGAGCCAACTGAATCCATTGCCGTCGCCTGTCGTCAAGTTGCTGTCGACAGCGGATCAGGCGCCATTTGTGTTGTTCATGCAGTCGCTGTCGTCGTTGCTGAAGTGCGCGCCTGGCCTCCCCTCGGTCTGGAAGCAGGGCGACAATCGCAGCGGTCGGTGTCGCTGCGCGGTGGTCTGCGACCAGATCAGCGACGGTTAGGTCGTCTTCATGACCTAGGCCGGTGATGACCGGCTTTGGAAA
>CAZJLQ010000285.1:0-2549 GCA_964546675.1 uncultured Synechococcus sp. | reverse complement strand
CCCAGGCGATCGAGCGGTTGTTGGCGATGCCGGTGACGAGAATCTTCTTACCGGTGAGGTCAAGCAGCATCGTTGGGCCGGAATAGGGGTCTGGATCGCGCGATTCTCCCCCATCCCTCGCCAAAATCTCGGCCCTGATGCTGTCGAAGGCTGGTGACCATCGCCCCATCTCCGCCCATCAGCGGCGATCTGCCGCGGGATTTCAACTCACGCGACGCGCTCAACGCCTTGCTGGCCAACGAATTTCCAGAAGCCGAAGGTGAGCTGAGTGCGATCCAAGGCGGACGCCGTGCGGCGGAAGCGATGCTGAAACGGGTTGATGCGAAGCGCTACGCCCGCAGCCGTAATCACCTCAACGGCGCCGTAACAGGACTATCTCCGTACATTCGTCACGGCGTGTTCAGCCTGGCAGAGGTGCGCGATGCGGTGTTCGAGCGGATCCGCAGCCGTGAGGAGGGCCAAAAGCTGATCAATGAGCTGGGCTGGCGCGATTTCTGGCAGCGGATGTGGCAGGAGCTAGGCGATCGGATCAACGAGGACCGCGAGGAATTCAAGACGGGCCACCCCGCCAGCAGCTACAGCAAAGACCTCCCCGACGACGTCCGCGAAGGACGCACCGGCCTGGCCTGCATGGACAGTTTTCGCGACGACTTGGTGAACCGAGGCTGGCTGCACAATCACGCCCGGATGTGGATGGCGGCGTGGTTGGTGCACTGGCGCAAAGTGCACTGGAAAGCGGGGGCTGATTGGTTTCTCGAACACCTGCTCGATGGTGACCCTGCCAGCAACCAGCTGAGCTGGCAATGGGTCGCCAGCACCTTCAGCCATAAGCCTTATTTCTTCAATCGCGACAACCTGGAGCGTTACAGCGACGGGCGCTATTGCAAGAGCTGTGCCAACGCGAACCAGTGCCCATTTGATGCCAGCTACGACGAACTGGAACAACAACTGTTTGTCGTTCAGGCACCCATCCGTGCTGGAGCGCCACAGCGGCGCAATGGCCGTTCAAGGAGTAGCCGTTCAAGCAACAACAGCTCACACAACAGCCGTTCAACTCAAAAAAGCACCCAGCGTTACCAATGAATCTGCAACGTCCGATCGTGTGGGTGCATGAAGAAGCGCTCGGCCAGTCCAATGCGGCACTGGAGGATTGCCCTGAGGCTCCCGCCGTGTTCGTGTTCGATCAAGCCTGGATTCAGCAACAGCGGATCAGCCGCAAGCGCCTGGGCTTCCTCTACGAGTGTTGCTTGGAACTACCGGTGACGATTCGCAAGGGTGATGTAGCCGCGGAGGTGCTGGCCTTTGCCGAACGCCACGGTGCTGATGGGGTGGTGACGAGTGAAGCTGTTGATCCTCGACTCAATCGCATCGCCGCAGTGATCGATCAGCATCTGCCGCTGTGGATCCTCGACGGAGAACCCTTCGTCGACTTGCCTCGGCCGCCCCGGCTGGGTCGCTTCAGCCGCTACTGGCGAGAGGCGGAGCCGGTGGTGTGGCAGGGCTATTGAGGAACAGACGTGTAGGACGGTTGAACATGCAAAGAAAGCCGTCCGAGAAGATGACAACAGACACTGCCAAAGGACGACAAATCATGGACAAAAATGAAAAACGAAATCCTTAAGTAATGAACGCAGGCAGCTGCGGAGAGAGCAAAGAGGGCTGCTCCGGTTAAGAAGACGGATCGACAACAGCGTTCACGAGATTGCAAACCGAATCGTAATTGGCATCCAAATCAAAGGTGGCTGCAATCGCGGCATCAACAGAGGGATACTTACCAAGACTCAAAGTTGACGAGGATTGTTCAGACCAGCATCGATAAGCCTGCAAGGATTGTTTCTTCAGCTGACGCAAATCAACAACAGCATCATTCGCTTTATTGGAGGTCTCCCCGGGGGAAGGTTCGATATCGACATCATCGGCATCAACAATTCCGGTCAACTCATCGTCAACTTTTTGAGAAAAATCAACAATAACATCAGCAACAAATTCACCAAGAATTTGAGCATCATCAGCGGCAGAGGCAGGCAAAGAATCAGATTGGCGAGCTATCGTTTCAGTGACGGCATTGGCAAGGGATTGACCAACATTTGCTGGGGCCGAAGACTGATCAAACAACACAAAGGAATAGTCCTTGATTAAATCGATCTCATCCACCAACTCCGTACCGAAGTGAGAAGGAAGGAAATCCTGCATAGTAGACACATAAGTGTCTAAAGCAAAGTGCGTCTTGATGTGTGCCACATAATCATTAAGCGCATCAATGATCTCATCAGAAGACAACTGCTCAGGTGATTCGAGCGACATCAGGGGATCAAACAAGAGATATTCACGCTTGTTACCCAGATCGAAACTGCTTCTAATCCACTGGTCAATCTCGTCAGCCGGCAGGCCAGACTCACGCCCAGCACGCACGAGAGTCGACAAGGGGTTAATAGCATCACCCACGGAAGCAATAAAGGGAATATCTTGAGATAATTCAGTACCACTATCAATACCACCGTAAGCAATCAGTCGACCCTCATCAAAATCAATAACCCCATTTTGATTCG
>CAZJLQ010000284.1:0-2557 GCA_964546675.1 uncultured Synechococcus sp. | reverse complement strand
GAACTGGTCAAGAGTGGCCTTGGTGGCAATCACCACGCTGAGCGCCACCAGCACGATCAACACAACACCCGCCGCCAACCAGCGACCGAGTTCACTGTGGTCGCGTCCCACCACAGGCGGGTGCTTCACCTTGGCAACCCGACGCTGACGGGTCTGCCAGGCCAGGCGGACCACCATGCCGATAAGGGGATAGATCAGCACAACAGCCAGAGCCGGATGCAGGATCCAGAACCAATCCAGACTGGTCATGGACTCTGCGCTGACAACCAAACTCAGCCTGACGCGCCCTGCGATGACTGATCGACTCCAGCGGAATCTCACAAGATTCCTCGTCTTCACCCTTCTCTTGCAACCAGGCCAGGCATTGGCGCAACGCGCCGAGCCGCCCCTGCCTGATCCCTCAGGCAATTTCAACAGCAGCCAAACCAGAGGCAACCGTGGCCTCTATGAGGTGCGTCACTGGCTGGTGGTGGATCCAGACAGGAACGGCACCAACTGCCGAAAACCCCGCGATGGAATGCGATCCATCGCCAAGCTGTATTACGGCGATCTTTTGGAAACAGACACGCCGGCCCGGGGAGGACTGCAGCAAGCAGTGGAACGCCATAACGGCAGACCATGGCTGCGCATCCGGCTTCCGCGCTGGCGAATTGGATCAGTAGCAGAGCGTGGGGCTGGATTTACCACCTGTGTGATCCGTGCCAATTCGCGATTCATTGCTCCAGTCAACGGCTCAGACCTTCTTGAAATGACCAACAAAAGCCGATGATCATGACGGACCATGGAAATTCACGGATGATTGGGATCATCCATTGATCAACACAAACCCATAATTGAAAAGTGGTAGCGGAGGAGAATCAAAACTCAATTTTTTCAAGAGATTCCGCTTCATGCGTGACCAATGTGACCTGGATTAAAAAATCAAGCTATTAAAAGAAAAAACACTAAACCTTGCTCCTGGCGACATTCTCCAATTCAAAAGACAATTGGCAGAACGTGAAGATTACACGTCCAGGCATTGGATAAAAAATTAAGGCGATCGATAACAATTACCATCAAATCTTTAAAAACCAAGCCTGGAAATCAACCAGTCTTGAAAATTATCCATTCAATTTAGCTTGAAATCCTGTCAGCACCCCTCCACATTTCAACGATGTCAGCCGTTCCAATACCTGTCACGAAAGGCAACTATGCAAGAGCCGAAACAGCAATCATTTTTAGAACTTACATCAAAAAAATCATCGCCTATCAATCCAATCATGGCATTGGAGTATTAATGCACCGCAAGCGAGCGATGGATCCCAATGATCACACCGTCGTAAGACCAAATTTTGATACGCTTTATTCATTTGGTGTTTTTGACCTCACCAACCCAGCCGCCGTAACAATGCCTGATTCCGGCCGGCACCACATTCTTCAAGTGATTAATGAAGAACACTGGGTCCCCTTGGCAAGTGATCAGCCTGGCCGATATGAACTCGATCAGCCAAGCATTGGCAGTCGTTACGCCTTCATCCTGGTTCGGACACAGGTCAATACACAAGATCCGAATGACCTGAAAGCAGCAGACCGATCTCAAGAGAAAATTGAGGTTGTGGCGGACAAGCCCGACCACATAGACATCATCGATCAATACGATTTAAACGACCTTATGGCGTTACGGCGGGAGTACAACAAACGGCGGGAACTGGAGCAGGTGAAACCAGAAATGATGTTTGGCAAGAAAGGAGAGATCAGCGAAGAAATGCGCAATTTTGGCGTTGCAGCTGGCTGGGGAGGACTGCCCAAAGCATTAGCTGTTTACCAAATACCAAAAGCCGTGACATCCACCGAACCTCACACACTGACCCTGAACAATATTCCGATGCGACCAGGAGCTTTTTGGTCAGTGACTGTCTACGATGAAGAAGGTTTTGCAACGGGAAAAAGCTACAATATCAACAGCGCTTTTGCAAAAAAGAGTTCCAACGGTGATTTTATTATCAATTTTGGTGGACCAGAAGATCAAGACAACCACCTCGACATTTACCCTGGATGGAATGCAGTTATCCGGATTTATTCACCAACCAAGAGCTATTTCAACGGAACCTGGTCTACCCCTCAATTCAAACCCAAAAATCAATAAAAGCTAAAGCTGACCAACGATTGATTGCCCTGAAGACACTTGCCAGAACCGTCAACCACAATCAAATAAGGTCATGACGTCGTAATTTTGGCGAGGTTTTGATCAAGGATGAAACATTACGGCACCCCTGATAATCTCTTCAAAACCCTTCGTACAAAAACTTAAGATCGGACATGGAACTGCCTTAAGACGTAAAGCTCAAACATCGTCGATCGCAAGCCATGTCTTCATAACTCACCATCAGCGCAGCAGGCAAAAAGAATCAACCAAACCAATATCAGCAGCGACGCCATGAAGCAATCCAAACGACGAGGACCAACTTCAAACGTTCAACAGAAGTCGAACTCGAATGAGGACGGACTGGAAAAACTGATGGCGTTCATAGAGCATCTTGAAAGATCGCGCACCACAACGGTTTGAATGAAAAAGAGG
>CAZJLQ010000283.1:0-2562 GCA_964546675.1 uncultured Synechococcus sp. | reverse complement strand
TTTCCAAAAACTAATTTTTTTAAAATAACACAGTGATGGTTGGGGATCAGATCGCATTGCGGCAGCAACCACCACCACCTTAAAGAGGGGCAGAAAATCAATGCCCTGCTCTCGAAGCGCCACAGGATCTGGTTTCTCTCTCGCGCAAAGACACGAGAGCGGATCAAAAAGTGCTTACCAAGGCGGGAACATTTGCCGAACTCTGTCGTCGAGGTTGCAATGGATCGCCGACCCCCGCCAAACCGACCCTGCAACTGGGCGCCAGATCTAGCGCCTTGACAGGTGTGGACCGACGTCTGGACACAAAAAAACCGGCGAAAACGCCGGCCGGGTGATGGGGATATCCACAACCTAACCCAGAAAGGCAGACACCGCAATGGATCTCCTCGAGAGCGAGCCGCACACAATGTCACGGCTTTTCCACCTTTCTGTGGAAAAGCCGTGCTGCGTTGGCTTGCGGGTGAACGATCCACTGAATTTGGTGTCGCCAAACCATCCAGACCTGGAATCTCATCGGGATCAGGCGGCGTTCCACGGTGGTGGAAGGTGGTGGAAACTGATCTTGATTCACCCCCCTCAAACGTTGCAGGTTGTTGTGTCTTGTTTGGTACTCAGCTGGGATCTCCATCCGTTGACTCTTAACGCCGCCAAGTACAAGCCGGAACCCTGGGGTTAGCAGAGGCCAAGGGAGCCCATCCAATCCTGCTGGGCACCATCAATGGACTTTGAAACCATCGAACCAACAACGCATGTCATTGATCAGTGCATAAAATCGCGAGAATCAAACAGGAAAAAAGAAGGATTTCTCTTCCAACTGATGCAAAAAATCACTCTTCGCCAAGACGATCGCTAAAAAATAATGCCAATCAGGAACAATCAATACAACGTTTTAAGCCGTTATAGTGTCATGCCAGCTCGCATGTTTTAGTCATTGACTAAACCTCCGAAGAAGCGGTTTTTTCACGCCTTTCTGAAGATAACCAGCACCAATACAATATCTTACTAGAGAAATTTTTCTGAACTTATGGATGCATTAAACATGCTCCTTTGGCCAAACTGCACAGTCAAAACGAGGCTTATTCGCAAGAGTTCGTGAATCAAAATCAGCCTAAGCCTTCTCCTTTCATCGATCAACTGCTCAGTTCAAAACAACGATGCAGATGGGCAATCGCGTGATGCCGGTGTCGATTGGAACCACAGGTTCCCATCATTCCCAGCCAAAAGCTGCCATCTCCCTGAAAGACAAGAACGGGTTTGGTTGTTCCCTTCCCATGAGATTCAAGTAATGACATGCAGAGTTTTTCAGCAACTTCTGGTCCTTTGGGACGTTGCCTCAGACGCCGCAGCAATGGATCAACCTGCGAGAAGGAAACAAACGTGGCCCGTTCAGAATCGGTGACCAGAATCAATCCATCAAGCCACTGCACCTCAACAAGCAGCTCCTCGATCGTCGAAAGCAGCTTTGGAAGAGGGAAGGCCACCCGCAAACACCTCTTAATCTTCTCTTTAGATTTTTAGACGATTTGGGTGCCCTGTCGCAAGTGACGGATCAGAAGAGTTACGTTCCTCAGCCCTGAAGCAGCAAGATCCCCATCTGGCCGGCCATCAAGGTGCGGTGCCTCGCTGCTACGAAACCAGCGCGCACTGCCATCTGCTCTTGCGTGGCACCGTCCGGAAAACGCTGAAGGCTTTCCTCCAAATAGGCGTAGTGATCGGCCAAGCCATTGGCAGCGGCAACAGGGACCACAAGTCGACGCAAATAGAACCTCTGAAAGTGACCCAGTGGATCGGTGGGTTGGAGGCGATTGAAATCAAGGACCCCAGCCCGTCCACCCGCTTTGACCAAACGCCTGAGTTCCTTCAATCCCTCCGCTGGATCCCTTAAGTTCCGCAACCCATAGGCCATCAGCGCCCCGTCCACACACCCGTCGTCAAGGCCGGTATCCAGGGCATCACCCTGGAACCATTCCACTGGCAACCAGGGCTCACGCTGTTGGCGCACGCGAGCAAGCTGAAGTGGTGCCAACGCCATGTCCAGCCCCATAACGCGTCCCGAGGGACGCACGTAGCGGGCGAGCTGAAGGGCAAGATCCCCTGTGCCGCAGCACAGATCAAGCCAGGTTTCGCCTGGAACAGGACGCAACCAGCGAATCAGCTGCCGCTTCCAATGCCTGTGAAGCCCGAAGCTCAGTAAGTCGTTGAGCTGGTCATAACGGGGGGCCACATCATCGAACATCTGTTCGATCGCCTTGGGATCACCTGGCTTCACAGCGGAATGCCGGTCAAGGTCACCACGATCACCGCTGCAAGGCCAACCGCTGCAGAGCAAACCATGCATCCGGCAAGGATCAGCGAAAAATCCTCCTGATCAGCTGCTGATTGAAGCAATCGGATCGCCCAGGTGATCATGGCGGCCATCGCGACCAATGCCAGCAGGCCCACCGGACGCGTCCAAGCCGAATTGAGCAGCGGATGCACCAGAAGCTCCAAGAATTGGGTGTGGGCTGAGGTCTCGCAAGCTAGGGCCTGATTGCCACCCCCCGCTTGAGCAGGTCCTGCTTG
>CAZJLQ010000282.1:0-2569 GCA_964546675.1 uncultured Synechococcus sp. | reverse complement strand
TACTGTGTTGGCCAATTAATTTAAAAGAATAGGAAACACAAAAAAGCCGACTCAAATGAGTCGGCTTTTGATATTGATTGAGTCGAAAAGTGGATTAGCCCATGGCTGCTGCGCCACCAACCACTTCCAGAATTTCCTGGGTAATGGCGGCCTGTCGAGCCTTGTTGTAATCCAACGTCAGCGTTTTGGCGAGAGCCTTGGCGTTGTCACTGGCATTGTTCATCGCTGTCATCCGGCTTGCTAGTTCAGATGCAGCTGATTCCTGTAAAGAACGCAGCAATTGATTCTGCAAGTACAGGGGCAGCAATGCGTTCAGGAGTTGCTCAGGGCTTTGCTCAAACACAATGTCTGAAGCCATTTTGGGCTCCGTGCTTCCTGGAGGTGATCCGGGTTCAACCGTGAGACGACCATCTTTGGTCGTCAACCGGAAGATTTCATCTTCAGGATCGGCAATGTCCTGTGGATCGAGAGGAAGCAGCGTCTGAACGACCGGCTTGCAGCTCACCAAATTGATGAACTTTGTGAAAATAATTTCCACACGGTCGGTGCCCTGTGCAATGAATTCCGACAAAAGATCCGTGGCGATTGTGTTCGCCTCGTCTGCGGTTGGAACCTGCTCAAGACCAGTGAATGTGGCCTGGGTGGGGTAATTGCGATTGCCGAAATAGGAGGCAGCCTTCCTGCCGATCAACACCACTTTGACGTTGAGACCTTTCGACTTCAGTTCGGCGAATCGCTGTTCAGTGCGCTTGAGGATGTTGGAGTTGTAGCCACCGCATAGACCCCGATCGCCGGTGACAGACACCAAGGTGACGGTTTCAACGGGACGCTGCTCAAGCAGAGGAGCATCAGCATCCTCAAACTGCATGCGGGATTGCAGGTTTTCCAGGACCCGAGCCAACCGATCAGCAAAGGGACGGCTTCGCAGAACCTGTTCTTGAGCTCGGCGCACCTTGGCCGCTGCGACAAGTCGCATGGCTTCGGTGATTTTTCGGGTGTTCTTGACTGATTTGATCCGGTCGCGGATCTCTTTGAGATTTGCCATGTTGGCTCCTTCCTCAGCTGGCTGAGGCCACGAGCGTGGACACAACTTCGTTGATGGCGTCCTTGAGGATCGCTTCAGCTTCGGGGCTCATCACCTTCTTCTCCTGAATTTCAGTGATGAATTCGGGCTTGTTGGATTTCAGGTATTCACGCAGTTCCCTGGAGAAATCAACAACACTTTCGACGGGAACTTCATCAATGAGGCCCTTGACGCCCGCGTAAACGATCGCCACCTGTTCAGCCAGAATCAGGGGGCTGAACTGAGGCTGCTTAAGCAATTCACGGAGCCGCTTACCGCGTCCCAGTTGCTTCTGGGTTGCCGCATCGAGATCGGATGCGAACTGTGAGAATGCTGCCAGTTCATCAAACTGAGCAAGCTCAAGCTTGAGTGTGCCAGCGATTTTCTTGATCGCTTTGGTTTGGGCCGCGCCACCGACTCGGCTCACCGAGACGCCCACGTTGATGGCAGGGCGAAGTCCGGAGTTGAACAGATCGGAGCTGAGGAAGATCTGGCCATCCGTGATCGAGATCACGTTGGTTGGAATGTATGCAGAGACGTCACCGGCCTGAGTTTCGATGATCGGCAATGCGGTCATCGAGCCTTTGCCCATGGCATCAGAAAGTTTTGCAGCGCGTTCGAGCAAACGGCTGTGGAGGTAGAAGACGTCTCCGGGGTAGGCCTCACGTCCGGGCGGACGACGGAGAAGCAGGGACATCTGGCGGTAGGCAGCGGCCTGTTTGGACAGGTCGTCGTAAATCACCAGAGTTGCCTTGCCTTTGTACATGAAGTACTCGGCGATGGCGGCCCCTGTGTAAGGAGCGAGGTACTGAAGTGCAGCAGGCTCGGAAGCGTTGGCAGCGACCACAACGGTGTAGTCAAGGGCGCCACGCTCACGAAGCACTTCAACCACGTTGGCCACGGACGCAGCTTTCTGGCCCACAGCAACGTAGACGCAGATCATGTCTTGATCCCCTTGGTTGAGGATCGTGTCGATCGCGATGGCGGTTTTGCCCGTCTGACGGTCACCGATGATCAGCTCACGCTGACCACGGCCGACGGGGATCATGGCGTCAATCGCTGTGATCCCTGTTTGCATCGGCTCATGCACCGATTTGCGCTGGATGATGCCAGGCGCCATGGATTCAATTAGGCGCGTCTCGGTGGAAGCGATGTCTCCCTTGCCGTCAATCGGCTGACCGAGAGGGTTGACCACACGACCAAGCGTGGCATCGCCGACGGGCACTGAGGCGATCTTGCCTGTTGCTTTTACGGTGCTGCCTTCCTGGATCCCCAGGCCCTCACCCATCAACACCGCACCGACGTTGTCGTCTTCAAGGTTGAGGGCGATCGCTTCGGTGCCATCCTCGAATTCAAGAAGTTCACCAGCCATGGCCTCCTGAAGGCCATAGACGCGGGCGATGCCGTCTCCCACCTGGAGAACGGTGCCGACGTTGCTGACCGAGACTGATTTGTCGTAATCCTCAATCTGCTGTTTGAGGATGGCGCTGATCTCGTCGGGACGGA
>CAZJLQ010000281.1:0-2571 GCA_964546675.1 uncultured Synechococcus sp. | reverse complement strand
CAGCGGTTGTCGCCAGACTCGCCAGAAGAAGAACAACAGCTCGACGATGGGGTGGCACCACCGACATCAGGTCCAAACTCGCCGAATCATGACGGAGTCAGAAGCAACAGCAGCGATCAAGGTGGCAGATCAACGATGACGACACCGACAAGTCCGTCAACCATCAATGCGCCATGGGAGGGGTTGGCGCTGGTCGTTGGAGCTGGTGGCATCGGCTCAGCCATTGCCACACACCTGGCCCAACGCTGCCCGGATCTGCATGTTCTGACCTGTGGACGTACGGGAGTGCCCGATCAGGATCTGACCCTGAACATCGAAGACGACGACTCGCTATCGAGCTTCTGCGCATCCGTCAGACAGCAGGGTCGACCCCTTCGCCTTGTGTTCAACTGCAGCGGTCGGCTGCATGGACCTGGCCTGCAGCCTGAAAAGCGGTTGCAACAGGTGAACCGTCGTCAGCTTGAAGAGCAGTTTTCGATCAATGCGATCGCACCGCTGCTGCTGGCCAAGGCGATAGAACCGATGTTGAACCGCCACGAAGCCTTTCACTTCGCCAGCCTGAGTGCCCGGGTGGGCAGCATCACGGACAATCGCAGTGGCGGCTGGTATGGATATCGCGCTGCAAAGGCGGCACAGAACCAGCTGATTCGCTGCCTCAGCATCGAGTGGGCACGACGTTGGCCCTCTGCCACGGTCACCTTGTTCCACCCGGGTACAACAGATACGGCTCTGTCAAAGCCATTTCAATCCTTTGTGGCCCCGGAACAACTCTTCAGCCCCGAACGGGCAGCACGCCAGCTGGTGGACCTGCTTCTGGAGCAGACGCCGGCACAAACAGGTCGGTTCCTGGCCTGGGACGGTCAAGAGATTCCCTGGTAAGCGTGTTCCTTGAGTTGTTCCAGGGGTACGACCAGCAAGGCCGTGTCTTCTGTTGCCTCCAACCGAACCAGCGGTGCCATGCCGTCCTCATAGGCCTGTTTCCAGCGAGGCGCGCAAACACACCAGTGGTCTCCAGGCTTCAGCCCTGGAAATTGAAAAGCCGGCATCGGCGTGGAGAGATCGTTTCCCTGGGCCTTGCTGTAGCGAAGAAAGGCCTCAGTCATCACGCAGCAGATGCTGTGCTGGCCCCGATCAGCGGCATCCGTTTCGCAAAAACCATCCCGGTGCCAACCGGTCATCGGTTCACATCCGCACACCACAAGAGGCTCTCCGAGAACGTTGCGAGCGGTGGCGCTGACCTGGTTGCTGCTGGTCATCCTGACGGCCTGAATCCAGGGGAGTCTGCCGAAGGAGTGGCACATTTTGACGACAGATGGTTGACGGACCCCTAGGGGAAGGCGTTAAAGGTCAGTGAGTTATGTCCCCCCGATGGATTGGGAGTTCACGGAAGACGCCGCTTTCTTGGCGCTCTGCGACGCGTTTCGCGAGAGCGGCGAAACTTCAGCGATCGAGTTCCTAGCCAACGGTGAAGGGGCCTTTCACTTCCAGGATCTGGCGCAGAACGCGGCTGGAGAAGGCCTCGATCTCAGCGAATCCAGCGCCTTGGAATCCTTTCAGCAGGAGGTGATCGAAACCATGGAGAAGCTCTGCCAGGATTGACAGGCAGATCTTCCCCATCGGGGTTAGCTGAAATAAAAGGCGATCTCTTTGTCCTTGAGGCCGTCCCAACCGGCTTCAATCAAGCGTTGGTTCAGCGTGGCCTGGTCGAAGTGCTTAGCGCCGGTCTTAACGACTCTGTTGCGCATTGATTTCAGAACGCCGCTCCGAGCCCGCTGACTCTCCAGCTCCATCACCTCCCTGTAGAGAGCCAGCTTGTCTGCAGGAATCGGGGAACCATCAAGGTCAACCCCAGATTGAATGGCGGCATCAACACCGTCGGGTCCAGCAATCGCCATGAATAGCCTTTGAAACCGACCAGGCTATGGCGCCTAGACCCAGCTCAGAGCACGGTCAGGCGCTGAAGTAACGGGCCTTGCTGTGAATCGCGACCAACGCGGTTGTGCTCTGTTCTGGGGAGAGTTGATCACTGGCATCCATCGTCAGGCCGATGCGTCCTGCATCCAGCCAATCCAGCTGCTGACGGGAATCCGCCACGTTCGGACAGGCTGGATACCCGAAGGAATAGCGGCTGCCGCGATAACGCTGGGCGAGAACGTCGCGAAGCGGCATCTCAGCGGGATCGGCGAAACCAAGCTCCCGACGGATCCTCGCGTGCACCCACTCCGCCAGGGCTTCTGCCATCTGGACAGCCAGGCCATGGAAATAGAGGTAATCGCTGTACTGATCCGATTTGAACAACTCTTGAGCCACCTCACTGGCCTTGTCTCCCATGGTCACGGCCTGCATCGGCAGCACATCGATCGGACGACCATCAGCGGGTAAATCCTGGAAGAAATCAGCGATGCAGTAGCGATTCCCGGCGCGTTGGCGAGGCAGATCAAAGCGACCGAGTTCCTTAGAGCCCTCAGGCGCGAACACACGCAGGCTGTTCCCATCGCGACCGACGGGGAAGTAGCCATAGGCAACCCTCGGGGTGAGTAAACACTCCGAGAGACACCGGTCAATCCATTG
>CAZJLQ010000280.1:0-2577 GCA_964546675.1 uncultured Synechococcus sp. | reverse complement strand
TTGTCACCAACAAACGTGGTGATCGCAAAGGCGTCATTGATGCTGCTCCTCCCTGCTGGGTTGCTCCATTGCGTCTCCCTTCGGGTGAACTTCAATCTGGGTACTGGACCTATTCGGTGGCTTGGGAGGGGCAGATGGGTTTCACCATCTCTTATTCCGAAGATCTGCTGAGCTCGCAAGAGCCGGATCCCCCTTGATTGTTCCTCCTGACGTGGTCGCCTTCGGGAGTCGTGGCTAAGTCGTAGATAGACGAGACTAGGTATGGGACGCTCCGTTGCGATTGCCGTCTCTGCGGCGCTTTTGAGCATGAACGGTGCAATGGTTCATGCGTTGCCTCAACCTCAGTTGAATCAGCGTCAAACGATTCTTGAGGCCAATCGACATCTCATCGCCGATGGCTGGCGACCAGCTCCCCAGCAGACCCCATCAGCACAGGAGCGAGCTATATCCAGCGTGTCTCTGGCCAGTCTGAGTGCATGTTCAGGGACTGGCTTGGGATTTTGCCGTTACGACTATGTCCGGGATCAGCAGACGCTTTCGGTCGTCACAGTTCCATCGGATCCAGGCAAACCATCGGTAGGACGGGTGGAACGTTGGTGGTAATCAAGGGTTCAGCCTTTCTTCAGTCCAGATCTGATTGGATTGCGTCCAGAGCCAGCGCTGATGAAAATCTCCTTTCAGATCCAACAACTCCACGCGACCGATCGCAAAGCGCAAAATTCTGAAATGGTCGGGTATGGGGTGGTTGTCGTCGACGTTGATGGCCATTGAGTCAGTCCCGATGAAGGGGGATCCAGGTTGTGGCCAGGTCCACACGGCGCGGCCGCGGGGCGTCAGATTGTTCCAGGCTTGAAGGCAAGCCTTTGAATCACTTCTGGGGCCAAGGATTTCAATCACTCCACGCAAGCGGAACTGTTGTTTTGCTTTTGCAAACAACCAGCAGATTTCAGCTTCCGGCTGATGATTCAGCTCGCTGAATTTATGGCTGCGGGCATCACTGAACAGTTCGAGTTGCGCTTCGTCAACCCAACCTCTGAAAACCAGAGTTCGAACCCGTGGGCTCCCATTTTTGCTCACCGTGGCCAGTTGAACCCAGCGTGCCTGGGCAGCGGCACCTTCTCGTTTCTGTGCTGCTCGCAGGCGTTGTCTCCAGATGGGAATTGTCATGGCCGTTGAAAAATCTTGACTGTCACGATGGATCTGTAATCGGCTCCTCAACCCCTATGGCAGCTGAACTGAATGAGCGTGTGATTGCCGACCTGAGGGCATGCAGGGACCCCTCGGATCTTCTGGCTCTTGATGAGCGAATGGCCCTTAATCATCGTGATAGACCTCTGCACCGTGTGATCTGCGACGGATTACGAGATCGCAGCATTGCACCCGTTGAAGCTGCATCATGGCTTGCTGCATTAATGGACCATCGCAACCGGCAGTTAACGGCATGTTTGAACATGGCTTGCCAGGTCTGACTTGCAGGAAATCGCCATCAAATCGAATAGAGACGAGCTTGTTCGCTCGCCGCTCGAAACACGATGGCGTGACGTTCAACAAGGGGCCCAAGAGCGTCGTAGCCACCCCCGATCACCGTCGCGATCGGAATCGTGCGCCGCAAACAGGCATCAAGGACCAGTCGGTCGCGCATCAAGAGACCTTGATCAGTGAGGGCAAGACGCCCTAATCGATCGTCTTGATGCGGGTCAACCCCAGCGTTGTAGAGCACCAACTGCGGCTTGAGCTGATCGAGAAGGTTGGGAAGACGATCCGCGATCACCTCGAGATATGCGGCATCGTTGGCGCCATCCTCGAGTGGAATATCAAGGTTGCTGGGAACTTTGCGCAGCGGAAAATTGCTGGCAGCGTGCACGGATGCTGTGAAGACGCGGGAATCATTTCGGAAGCAGGCTGCAGTTCCGTCACCTTGATGAACATCAAGATCAAGAATCAGAATTCGGTCAACAGTGCCTTCATCGAGCAGCACTTGGGCTGTGACTGCACAATCATTGAAGATGCAGAACCCACTGCCAAAGGCAGGATGGGCGTGATGGGTTCCGCCGGCAAGGTGAGCAGCGATCCCTCTCTCCAGTGCCAGCCGCGCGGTCATTAAGGTTCCGCCGACGGCGATCCACGTGCGCTGTACGAGCGGTCGTGTCGCGGGCAGACCGATGCGGCGTTGTTCGGCGCGACTGAGTTGGTCTGAACTGAAGGCTTGGTGATAGTGCCTTTGATGGATCCGCTCGAGATCTTTTCTTGGGATGCTGATCGGGGTATGGATCTGGTTTTCATTAATCCAGTGCTTGTTGCGCAGCAGGTCATGCAACATGCTGAATTTCGCCATCGGAAACCGATGTGTCGATGGCAGAGGTGCCGAGTAGAGCGGGTGGTAAACAACGGGGAGCGGCACTGGGTTCAGTTTTGCGCTGATATGGAGCTGCAGGCAAGATTAAGGACCGCAGCCGGCCTGTTGCCGATTGTTGGCAACACCATGTTCGGTGCGATCACTTCTCAGGGCGATTGCTCTTGTGGATTCCTCAAAGCAGTCGTACCGGAACCCCTGATCGCAGCTTCGTCACTGAGTGG
>CAZJLQ010000279.1:0-2584 GCA_964546675.1 uncultured Synechococcus sp. | reverse complement strand
CGGATCCGAGCCAGGACCATCGGCGGCAGCGGCAGGTGATGAATCCCGGGAAGGCGGGTCGACGCCGGACAAACCGCTCAGTAGATCGAGCTGTGCGCCTGTCTGCTCACCCATTGCACGTCCTGCGCCATTGGCTGCATCAATTCTCGGGCTCGGAACAACCCCAAGGATTTCTAGGCTGATCCAACACGACATTCTTGAAATGGCGCTCAGCGTCGGAGATCAGCTCCCTGCGTTCACATTGACCGATCAGGATGGGAAGCGACGTTCGACCGATGAACTGAACGGCCGCTGTTTGGTTCTTTTTTTCTACCCAAAGGACGACACCCCTGGCTGCACGATGCAAGCCTGCAGTTTCCGAGACAGCAACAGCGCTCTGGAGCAACTCGGGGCCATCGTCTGGGGTGTCAGCAGCGACGACACGGTGAGCCACAGACGTTTTGCAGCGCGCCACAATCTCCCTTTTCCGCTTCTCAGTGATCCCGGCAACACGCTGCGACGACGCTTCGGTGTCCCCAAGGCGATGGGTCTGCTGCCCGGTCGTGTCACCTACATCTGCGATGGAGACGGGATCGTTCGGCATATCTTCAGCAACCTTCTCGATGGCCCTTCCCACGTGCGAGAAGCATCCCGGATCCTGAAAGACCTCAACCACTGCTCGGTATGACCCATTGGCGGCAACAGGGCAGCATCTGGCAACTCCGACCGAGCCGTCCTCGAGGGCTGATTGAGTTCATCGGCGGCAGCTACCTCGCCGCCACACCACAGGTGAGCTACCGGCGACTTCTGGAAGCTCTCGTTGCCTCTGGTTTCGCCATCAATGCTTGGGCCTTTGTTCCCGGTTTCGATCACCAGAACCAAGCCCAACAGGCCTGGAAGGATTTACGCCGTGCTCGTCGCCGCCTTGAGGACAGGATCGGACCATTGCCTTCCCCTGCACGGCTCGGCCACAGCCTTGGTTGCAAGCTCCACTTGCTCGCTCCCGATGGGGGGCGCGGCTGCGGCAGTTTCATCGCTCTGAGCTTCAACAATTTCGAAGCGGACCGATCGATTCCCTTGCTCGGCGAAATCGCTCCACGCCTCGGAATGGAAACCGAATTCAGCCCCAGCCCAAAGGAAACGCTTCGACTGATCCGATCCCATTACCTCCAGCAACGCAATCTTGTGGTGCGATTCGGGGAGGACGACCTAGATCAGAGCGACGACCTGATCAGAACCTTGCGACTGCGCCAAGAGGATGCTTCCGAATTCCGGCACCTGCCAGGAGACCATCTCACCCCAGCCAGTGCAGGGCTTCGCCGCAATTTCCTTGGCGCATGGGCTGAGAGCAGTCAGCGCCAAAAGCAGATTGAACGGCTGCAAGAGTTGATTGTTCGCTGGACCCAACCCGATCCCCCCACCACAGCAGCGCACGGATCAGCGTCGATGCAACAACGCTGATCCGCATCGACGCATCAAGCACGCAGGCGATCGAGAACGGAACGATCCTCCAGGGTGCTGGTGTCTCCACTCACCTCCTGACCCGCTGCCAGTGCCCTGAGAATCCGTCGCATGATCTTGCCGCTCCGGGTCTTGGGCAGGGCATCGCTGCAGCGAATCTCATCAGGCCGGGCAATCGGACCGATCTCCTGCCCCACATGGCCACGCAGTTCACTGACGAGGGCATCGGTTGCATCACGACCAACCTCCAGCGTGACAAAGGCAACAATGCCTTCACCCTTCAGATCGTCAGGCCGACCAACAACGGCGGCTTCAGCCACGGCGGGATGGCTCACCAGAGCAGATTCGATCTCCATCGTTCCAAGCCGGTGACCAGAAACGTTGATGACGTCATCAACCCGGCCCATCACCCAGAAATAGCCATCCGAATCCCGCCGTGCCCCATCACCGGCGAAATAGAGATAAGAACCGTCTGCGGGACGGATGTGTTCCCAGTAGCTCTCGCGGAACCGCTGCGGATTGCCGTGAACCGTGCGCATCATCCCTGGCCAGGGTGCACGCACCGCGAGATAGCCCCCCTCATCAGCGGCACAACTGTTGCCTTCGGCATCGACGATGTCGGCCTGGATTCCCGGCAATGGAAGCGTTGCGGAGCCTGGCTTTGTCGGCGTGGCACCGGGAAGCGGGCTGATCATCACGCCCCCGGTTTCGGTCTGCCACCAGGTGTCCACGATCGGGCATCGGTTCCCACCAATCACATCGCGATACCACATCCAAGCTTCGGGATTGATCGGTTCCCCAACCGTGCCGAGTAGACGCAGGCTGCTCATGTCGAACTGGTCGGGGACCTCGCGACCGCTCTTCATGAACGCCCGGATCGCCGTCGGGGCGGTGTAGAAAATCGTGATCCCATGCTTCTGGATCAGTTCCCAGAAGGCTCCGGGTTTCGAGGGGCGAGGCGCACCCTCGAACATCACCGTGGTTGCACCGTTGGAAAGCGGTCCGTAGACGATGTAACTGTGCCCCGTGATCCAGCCCACGTCGGCGGTGCACCAATACACATCGTCATCACGAATATCGAAAATCCATTGGAAGGTGAGATGGGCCCAGAGGTTGTATCCGGCTGTGGTGTGAACAACACCCT
>CAZJLQ010000278.1:0-2587 GCA_964546675.1 uncultured Synechococcus sp. | reverse complement strand
TGGCCTGCTTGCCGGGTTTGCCCCCGCTGCCGCCGGACCGTGGTTGATGGTGCCGGCGCTTGCCCTGCTCTGGTCCGTGGTCGATCGACAACGCCTGGCGGCTGGATGGGGACTCATTGCCGTATTGATCAGCCATCGCTGGCTCCTGGCCTTGCATCCGCTCACCTGGATGGGTGTTCCTGGCCCCTTGAGCCTGCCGATTGCGATTTCGATCTGGTTGTTCTGTGGCGTGTGCGCCGCGCTGCTGCTCTGCTGCTGGTCGTTGTTGGCGAAGCTTCTGCTGCGTTTGCGCCCGATCAGACTCGAGCTTGGCGGTGCCTTTTGGTGCGTGTCGGTTCTGGCCTGCCTCTGGGGGCTGGTGGAAGTCTGGCTTTCCGCCGGACCGCTGTTCTGGATTGGTGTGGGAGGCAGTGCGCTGCCGGCTGATCCAGCCCTGGCCGGGCTCGGCCGTTGGATCGGCGCAGGTGGCCTGGCCGCCGTTCAGTTGATCCTGGGCTGGGGACTGTGGGCGGCAGTCGCAGGACGTCGGTTTCTCCCATGGGGGGGCGTGATTGTCACGAGCTTTGTTGTCCTGCATGGACTCGGAGCCGCGTCACTGCCTTCCATGCGCGAGTCCAGCGGCTCCCTGGTACTGGCGGCCTGGCAATCGGCCATCCCCACGCGGGAAAAGTTCAACGTTGAACGTCAGCGTCGATTGCCAGCCCTGATCAGGGATGCCCTGCGGCAAGCGGAGGCCATGGATGCGAAGGCGCTGGTGGTGCCGGAAGGCACCCTTCCACCCCGTGGGGGCTTGGCCGTGCCTGAAGAGGGCATTCCTCTGCTGGGTGGCGGTTTTCGCTGGGTGAGGGGTGAGCAGCGAAGCAGCCTGCTGCTGCACGCTTCAACGGGAGGCAGTGACGCCGTGCTTCTTGATAAGCACCGGCTGGTTCCTCTTGGAGAAGCGCTGCCAACGCTCCCGCTGGGCATGCTCTCGGGCCTTTCTGCAGTTGGTGGTCTTCACCCGGGTACGCCCTCACGCTTCTTTGATGGGTTTGATCCACCCGGAGGCGCAGCGATCTGTTACGAGATCAGTGATGGACGCGCTCTGGCTGCCGCGACCGCTTCAGGTGCTCGCTGGTTGCTGGCCATTGCCAATCTTGATCCCTATCCCGTCCTGCTTCAGGATCAGTTCCTCGCCCTTGCCCAGCTCCGCGCGATCGAAACAGGACGAGATCTTCTGAGCGTGGCCAATACAGGTCCCACGGCCATGATCCGTGGTGATTCCCGCGTGGAGCTTCTCCTGGCACCAGAGGTGGGCGGGGTGGCTCGTGCCGAGGTTCAACTGCGATCGGAACAGACGTTTTATGTGCGTTGGCGCGAGGGCCCCTTACTCGCCGTGCTCCTGATGGCGTTGATCGGTTGGAGCCGTCCGTTCTCCGGATACGGGAGGGATTCCTGTGCTGCCGAGGGCGGTGGGGGGAAACATCCCCCAGGTGAAGCTGGATGACGGGCCGATCAAGGGGTGTGGCCAGGTCTGTCTGAGCGGCTGATCAGGCCGCCTCCGAGAACGACGTCACCTCGGTAAAACACCGCTGCTTGTCCCGGTGTGATCGAGAACTGTTCCTCGGCAAAGTCAAGACGACAGCGATAGGGACGACCACGCTGACTGTCGTCAGCCTTCGCTGTCTGCGGTGTCAGACGAGCGGCGACCGGCTGGCTCCGATAACGAACCTGAACCTCCACGTCGACGGCGTGAACGGCTGGATCAACCGAGACCCAGTTCACTGCACCCACCTCACAACTGGAACGACCGGCATCGGCACGGGGAGCGACCACGACTCTGTTCATCGCTGCATCCAGCCGGATTACGTGCAGCGGTTCTCTCCAGGCCACACCAAGCCCGCGACGCTGGCCGATGGTGAAATGTTCGATCCCATCGTGCTCTCCCAGCACCGTTCCATCGGCGAGCACGATTTCTCCCTGTCGAGGTGGCAGATAGGTGTCGAGGAAGGCGCGCATGGAGCCGTGATGCTCAGCGAGACAGAGATCCTGACTTTCAGGTTTGCTTGCCGTTCGCAATCCATGACGCGCGGCTTCCTTGCGGGTGTCCGGTTTGGTTAGTTCTCCCAGGGGAAAGACGATGCGGCCGAGCACGTCCTGCGGCAGGTCATAGAGGAAATAACTCTGGTCCTTGTGGGTATCGAGACCACGCAGCAGCTGGTGCCGGCCGTCGCTCCCGCCATGGCGGATCCGTGCGTAGTGCCCTGTGGCGATCCGCGGCAGATCTCGTTCATGCATGGCCCAATCGAGCATTGGTCCGAACTTCACGGATCGATTGCACTGGGAGCAGGGCAGTGGCGTGATGCCATGGCGATACCCCTCCACCAGCCGCTGCACAATTTCTTTCTGAAACGTCTCACGGGTGTCCACCACGTGGTGGGCGATGCCGAGTTGCTCGCAGATTGCTGCTGCGTCAACCAGACCCTCCGCACAGCAGGATCCTTTCCCACTCATCAACCAGAGGGTCAGCCCTTCCACCCTCCAGCCGGCCTCCACCAGCAGGGCCGCTGTTAGGGAGCTGTCAACGCCTCCGGACAGACCGACGGCG
>CAZJLQ010000277.1:0-2597 GCA_964546675.1 uncultured Synechococcus sp. | reverse complement strand
GCGCTTCTGCTCACTGAGAGGAATGCCGAGCTTGTCGAAAGTCTCCAGTAATTTCGGATCAACATCATCAAGGCTGGCTTTGGTTTCCTGCTGCTTTGGAGCGGCGTAATAGACGATGTCCTGGTAGTCGATCTCCGGGTATCCCAATGCCGCCCAATCCGGCTCACTCAGTGTGAGCCAGTGGCGGAAAGCCTTTAGACGAAACTGAAGTAAAAAGTCAGGTTCTTCCTTCTTTTCTGATATGAGTCGGACGACTTCCTCGCTGAGACCCTTGGCAATCTTGTCGGTTTCAATTTCAGTGACAAAGCCATATTTGTACGGCTGACTAACGAGGTCCCGCGTGGAAGTACTGGTCATTCCGATCAACCGACGGTGGCGTTGATGGTTTCCGTCGTGATGGTCTGCGTCTTTTCGGGACAGGCAAACGGGTTGTCCTCAGTGAGAAAGAGCATGCAATGGCAATCCTTGCGCTCACGCATCGGTACACAGGGACAATTCCAGAAAGCCTGCGCAACCTCAGCCTCTTTATCTTCGTAATGACGACAGGGACAAAGTGCCCCGCCGAGTTCGTCTTTATGGCGTGCCAACCCCTTCAGCACGACCGCAGTCACGCTCGAATCACTACAGAAATAGGTTCCTGTCCGCTGGGCATAGGTCTGGGCGAACTTGCGAATCATCTCCAGACTTTCAGCACTGGGCTCGGGCGTGGCATCTGGCATAGCGCTTTTGAGGTTTACGAAACCCCTCGTTTCCTTTCCCCAAGCCTAGGTCAACAGGCCTGGACCCAGGGAGGCTTCAGGAATGCCATTTCGATGCCATCGTATGAGCAGCATCGTTCCCCGATGGACGCACAGGCTCCAGCCAGCAATCGCGAAGCCGTGCTCAGCCTGCTGCTCAGGCGGGGCGAGTCAGAGGCCGGTGTCCTGGCTGACGCCATGGGGATTTCTGTGCAAGCGATGCGACGTCATTTGAGAAGCCTGGCGGACGACCAGCTGGTGGAGGCCACAACCCTGGCCAGCGGACCGGGTCGACCCAGCAACCGCTGGAGGCTCACCCGCAAGGGAGAAGATCACTTCCCTGATGGCAGCGGACATTTCGCCTTGGGCCTGCTCGACTCCATGCGGGCAACCCTGCCGCCGGAGCTGATGACGACCCTGCTGCAGCAACAAGCCATCGGCAAAGCAGAGCACTACCGCCAAAGGCTGGGCGACGGCCCACTTGAAACACGCCTGCAGCGACTCGCTGATCTCCGATGCGATGAGGGGTATGTCACCGAGTGTGTTCGCGATGCAGAGGGCAGCTGGTGCCTCCATGAACTGCACTGCTCCGTCCAGAGAATTGCCGAGGAATTTCCGGCGGTCTGCGACCAGGAGCTGATGCTGATGCGACACACCTTCCAAGACTGCGATGTGGAGCGGGTGCACTGGCGCCTGGAGGGCGGTCATTCCTGTGGCTTCAAAATCACACCCTCGGCAAGGGCATGAGCGACCGGGATCAGGACGGACCGCTGAGTGAGGAGGCCGTGCGGCGGATTGATGCCAGCCCCCTTCCGCAACGGGATCGCCATCACCTTCGCCTGCTCGCCCATTGCCTGGCCAGCTTCCAGGCGATGGAACCATTGCCAGCCAATGGAGAGCTACCGAAAGAGCAAGCCCGACGTCAGTGGTGCCTGAGCCAGCAGTTGATCGCTGACGACCCCCATTTCATCGCCCTGATGTTGGAACAACTGGACGTTGCGGCCCTGCAACTGGAATCCATCGCTGAAACCATCGACACACCACCGATCGAGCTAACCGTCGACGACCTGATCGCATTGGCCCAAAAGGAGCGGAACAACTAAGGCCCCTGCCATCATTTCCACAGGACAGAACCCGTGATGTCGCTAGCGATCCCCGATGCCCTCAGCTTCTTCCGCCTGAGCTGCGGTCGCTGGCGGTCCCAGCGAAGCCAACACCACTTGCTGCACCGCAGAGCTGAGGCGGGAGCGTCATTCATCGTTGTGGAAGAACTTCCAAAAGGTGATGAACGCTTGGCAGCCATCGCTGCTTGTAACGATGAAGCGGCCGAGCGAATCATCGGTGGTTGCTGGGTGCGCTGGAGCGGATCGATGGCCTGGGATCGGGCCGGCGAGTCCCACGAGGATCAGACCATGTTCGGGCTGATCCCGAGTGACGACACAGGACGCAGCGGCCTGCTCCTGAGAGATCGTGGCTACGCCGAGAAAGCGCCCGTGGCAGGCCAGTTCCGGATGGACGACGAAAACGGCCTGATCCTCACCACGGACTACGAAATGATGAGCTCATTGGAGCGGTTCTGGTTCGCAGGCCCCAACCTCCGGTTGCGCACCAGCACGGTGCAAGGCCTGTCCAACAACGCCTCGTTCTGCATGGAAACGCGTCAACTCGACGACGCACCAAGGAATTCCCCCAAAGAGACGACAACGGGACGCAGCCTCTCCCCCTTTGGCTGGTAAGCAGATTTACTCAGCACAACTATTACGGGATGTAATCGCTGCCTCGGCCGCGGGAGTGAGACCCTTCAGCACTTCTACGATCCCCGACAGTGGATGCTGTAGCTCGCGTGGCCATTCCTCTTCT
>CAZJLQ010000276.1:0-2601 GCA_964546675.1 uncultured Synechococcus sp. | reverse complement strand
ATAAAACTGGCAACTCGATGTCGAAGGATTCGCGTGGTGGTCGTTTACTTATTGAAGAGCTACGCGATATCAATAATTTTGATTTTCGACCCAAGGCCGGTTCCTCATTAATCGATGCCGGTACATATATTCCCAAGTTTACAGATGGATATCAGGGCAGTGCGCCTGACATTGGAGCTTACGAGTATGGTGACTCAAATTACTGGATTCCTGGTTATCAGACCAAAAAAGCAAAGACACCAATCCCGCGAGATGGAGCAACAAATGCCAAAATCAACACGGATCTGATCTGGTTAGAAGGGCGTGATGGTGTATCCAATGATATTTACTTCGGATCAAATCCATCTGCTTTACAGTTCCAGGGAAACCAGAGCAACAATATCTTCACCCCGAGTGAGCCATTAGAAGCAGGACAAACATATTATTGGCGTATTGATACAGTTACTGAAGACAAAACAATTCCCGGTGATCTGTGGGTGTTTACACCTGTCGATGTTGACACGCCCAAGGCGCCAGGTGCTCCCATTTTGGATCAAGGATCTGAGAGTGGTTCATCCAACTCTGACGGAATCATCAATACCAATACCCCCACATTCTCTGGTAAAGGCAATTCAGGTGAAACAATTCAATTATTTCAAAATTCCAATGCCTTGGGAACTGCCAAAGTAGGGAGCGATGGCATCTGGACATACACAGTGCCACAAGATACTCCCTTCCAAGACGGCACCTATGCCATTACGGCAAAAACGTCGGCCAATGGAATTTCCTCGGCCGTCTCCCAATCACTGGTTATTACGATCGATACGACAGCCCCAGTATTTACATCGCCAGAAATACTTCCAGCCATCGACGAAAACAGTGGTACGGAACAAGTTGTCCATCAAGTCGAAACCACTGATCAAACAGTATTAACATATAGTATTCCCTTAGAGAATACGAATGATGCATCGCTATTTTCTATAGATTCATCTACAGGTGAACTCAGGCTTATACCAAGTCCTAATTTTGAAAAGAAGAGCAAATATTCAATTCGAATTGAGGCATTGGATCTGGCTGGAAACATTAATACTCAAACCATTGATTTACCGATCAATGACATTCTGGAAACAGATTTGAATCTTGATGGTTTGCTGGACGGTAGTGGGCAATCTAAGATCTTCCTTAATGAAAATGTTATCGCGATTCGAGATCAAAGAGGTGAGCCTAAAGGCAATCATCAGAGTGCAAAGACTGGCTATAAAATCATCAAAGCTGTGGAGGATGGCAATGAGTTTCGGATTCTCACCGAGGGCACAGGCTCCGATCATATTGGCAAATTCCGACAATGGCGGACTGATCAATCAGGGAATATCACTGCACAAAGCATATGGCAAAAACCGGGCCCTGCTGTAGATCTAGGTTGGGAATATTATTTTGGTGACGTTATTAAAAAAGATGGATTTGTTGGAAATGCACCTGTGATTGATGCCAATGGTGATGGAATCGTTGATGAAACTAATCAATCAAAAATTTATCATGAGGAGCAAGCCATACCAATTCGAACCAAAAATGGAACACTCAAGGGTAATTTCAAGGATTTAAAGCTTGGTTATGAAGTTATTCAGGCTGCACCTTCAGAATCTGGCTTTGCTTTGCTGCTCAAAGGAAATGGAGAACAGAATCAAGACAAGTATCAGAAATGGAACACAAATTCTGATGGTGTAATTACAGGACGCAGTGGTTGGAAATCTACTGATTTCGCAGTTTCCAATGGATGGGAGAGCCAATTTGGTGACATCATCAAAGTCGACGGAAATGTAGGACTTCCACCCGCTGAGGATACTAATGATGATGGATTGGTTGATGGCCTAAGAGAACCACTTATTTTTGATGCCGGATCAGGGATTGCAATTAAAAGTCGATCTGGAAGGATTAAAGGACATTCGAGCAATAAAAAGACCGGTTACACAGTGATTAAAGCGGTTTCCACAGACCAAGGATTTGCAGTTCTATCAAAAGGGCAAGGAGCCCGTACGAAGGGTATGTTTTTACGATGGATTACTGATAAAAATGGCGCCATTATTAAAAACAGTGGATGGAAATCGGCTAATTTTTCTGTTGCAGACGGATGGGAAGATCAATTTGGCGATCTCATCAAGCCAGACGGCATCATCGGCATCCCTGCGGCGACCGATCAGAACAATGATGGTTTAGTTGATGGTACGAACCAATCTCAAATTCTTGATGACAACACAGGCCTTCCCATCACGGACCGTCGTGGTCGTGTCAAATCCAATTGGAAAAATCGTAAGTGGGGCTACAACATCTTGAAAGCCGTGCCTGAGGATGATGGATTCGAGGTGCTTTTGAAAGGAAGCGGCAAAAAGAATCGAGGCAGATTCTTGATTTGGTCCACAGATGACTCGGGCATGATCACGGGCAATACTGGTTGGAAAAAAACACCTTTTGCTCTCAAAAACGATTGGGAGACTATTTTTGGCGACATCATTCAACCCAACGGAGTGATTGGTTAACTTAGCCATGATCGTTGTGGGAGTCGTCGTACTCCCACTTCATAAAATTGTTGAGGAGGAATATATATGCCTTGACAAGCGGCTTGCC
>CAZJLQ010000275.1:0-2611 GCA_964546675.1 uncultured Synechococcus sp. | reverse complement strand
CCCCGCCTCATAGCGGGGGCTTTTTCGTGGGTGGACACATCAGAGCCAAAACCTCACCATCAGCGGAACTTGGTCGTCGGTGCTACCAGAACGACATCGGCCCATGCCTGAGCGATGACCTGCGGTGACATTTTTCGAATCATCATTGCCTTGTTTGTGCCACCGCTGGGGGTCTTCACACAAGTTGGTTTCAAAGCTCCCTTCTGGATCAATTTGGTGATCTACCTGTTCGCGGTTGGTGGACTCGGATTTCCCTTGCTGTTCGGCATGTGGCCTGCTGCCGTGATCCATGCGCTTTGGGTCATCCTGACCCGCAAATAACCTGAGTTAGATCTGTCCGGTCACCCAGTAGCGCACACGCTCGGGATGTTCATCGATGTAGTGCTTCACGGCCTCATCCGCTGAGCTTTCCTCAACCTCGAGCAACAGAGCGTCCAGGTCTTCTTCAGGTAACTGAAAGCGACTGAGAAAAGCGGTGATCTCCGGCGCTTGTCGGTCGAGTCCGAGTCTCGCCAGAGCATGGATGCGCTCCGTTCCTCCGAACACCCCTTTTGGGTCCTCGAGGAAGCGCAGCCCATACCGAGCAAACATCCAATGGGGAGTCCAGCTTGTGGCAATCAGCCACCGCTGATCCGCAATGGCCTTGGCGACGACCGCAGCCATAGCGGCACTGCTGGACGCGACCAGCTCCAGATCAGATAGGCCGTAGGCCTGAAGAGCTTTGAGAGACGCTTGATTGAGGCCGGATCCGGGTTCAATGCCTTGAACCTGATTGCTGAATTGGTTGGCGATCGCGGGATCCCGCAATTGCTCAACACTGCTCAACGCCGATTCCGGCACGTAGTCAGGAACGATCCAACCAAGTTTGCCGGTGTACATCGGACCAAGATCCAAGACCCGCTTCCATTGTTTTTCCCAGTAGCCGCGATGGGTCATCGGCAACCAGGCCATCACCATCAGCTCCAGGTCACCTCTGGCCAACGATTCGTACTGGATCCCGATATCGGCCTTGACCAGTTCCACCGGGAGCTGGAACTGGGTCTCGATCAGTTGGGCGACCATCTTGCTGACGACCCGTGCATCGTCCCAATCGGTCCAACCCAAGCGCAGTGGCCCTTTGAATTCAGACGACATGGCTGTCGATGCCGCTGAGGGTTCGAACGGTTTGGACGTTTCGGATCGTTTCGCACCATGTTTGGAGAGATTCCGAAGGGAGACACCCGCCAACCCCACGCCCGCGAGGAGAACGCCCCTGCGACTCCACCGTTTCAATGGGTTCATCGAATCCTCCAGACGTCAACGATTGATCTGATGCGTTCAGGTAGAGGTCGTGACGGGGGAGCACTCAAGCTCTGGGTGAGACGGTCGAGGATCACAGCAAGAATCACCACAGCGATCCCTCCCTCAAAACCAAGGCCGATGTTCAGCTGCTGGATGCCTTGAAGCACGACATCGCCCAGTCCTCCGCCTCCGATCATTGAGGCGATGACCACCATGGACAGCGCCAGCATGATCGTTTGGTTCACACCGGTCATCACCGTTGGCAGAGCATTGGGCAGCTGCACTTTCTGGAGGAGTTGCCAATCCGAGCATCCAAAGGAGCGGCCGGCTTCAATGAGATCTTCAGGCACCTGGCGGATTCCCAGAACGGTGAGTCGCACCACAGGCGGCATGGAGAAAATCAGCGTCGCGATGATCGCTGGAACGGCTCCAGTGCCAAACAGCATCACAGCGGGGATCAGATAGACAAATGCCGGCATCGTTTGCATGAGATCCAACATCGGACGGGTGAGCTGCCAGGCCCAGCGCTGACGTGCTCCCAACACGCCAAGGGGAAGACCGATCAAAAGGGCCAGCAGCGATGCGGCCAAGACCAGGGCAAGGGTGGCCACCATGGGCTCCCACAGACCCATGACGACAACAAGATTGAGCCCAACCAAACAGAGCAATGCGAAGCCGCCGCTGACGCGCCAGAAGCCCACGCAGGCAACCAAAACCGCCATCAGAAGCGGTGATGGCGCCATCAGCAGCAGTTCGCACAGCTCTGCAAAGGCAAGGATCAGAGCATTGATCCCGTCAAAGAGAAGCACTCCATTCAGCAGCAGCCAGGCCACGACCGCGTCAGCGGCGGTGGCCACCATGCTGGATTGCGCGAACAGGGGGGAGATGGGACCCGTCATCGGCGCTGGAGCGAACGGAGGATCGCTGTTGGGTCAACCGTGCCGATGACTTTCTTGTTGTCATCCAACACAGGGATGGCTGTTTGTGCGGATGCCACGACCGCGATGGCATCCTTGATCAGGGTCGAGGCTGACAGTCTTGGCGAGGTTGAATCGTCCGGGGGGAGCTGAATCGGCTCCGAGCCGGGTTCAGCGATCGCCCCAACGCTGATCACGGCAGTGGGATCAACCGCGTCGAAAAACGTTGAAACCGCCGATGAGGAGGGGCTGCAAAGCAGCTCTTCAGCGGTTCCGCACTGAAGAAGGCGTCCGTCTTGCATCAGAGCAATCCGGTCTCCAAGTCGGACCGCTTCATCAAGATCGTGGGAGATGAACAGGATCGTGCGGCGTTGTTCGCGTTGAAGATCGATCAGAAGATCCTGCATATCGCG
>CAZJLQ010000274.1:0-2647 GCA_964546675.1 uncultured Synechococcus sp. | reverse complement strand
ATTCCGAATTTTCTATTGCATTTAAGTTCAAGTTGGAGCTCAGGGAATTCCATTTTAGAAGCTTTTGGGTAAGCCTGTGATTTTGCATTATATCTTACGAAAAATTGCGGATAAAAATATTTCTTCTGCAAGCTAAATCTTTTTTGTCGACCACTCAAATCCCTTGTGGAGTTGCAGTTCGCGGATTCGACAGGCTGATTCTTGTTGGTCTTTATCCCCCTTGGTGTCCTCCCTTGCTGGAAGTGATCTTCGATGCTGTGATCAACCGTCTCAAGAAAGTGGGCAATGAGTCGTTCGCAGGACGTCGCATCAAATTTGTTGGTGTTTTGTTCTTGCATTGACACCCTTTGGTGAGTTGTTTAAGCCCGGAGAGGTGATTGATTTACCTCCTTTTATTGGTTCAGCGACCGGTGTTCGATCCATTCTGTTGAGAGCGATGGCTGCGGTAGAAGCGCATCACCGCAAGGGCCAGGCTGCGGGGGTCGTGGCGCAGGGTTGCCGTCGGACGCGCCCCTTGCAGTGGGGCGCGCATCACGTCATACCCGTCCCGCCGCAGGGCATCGGGATCGCATTCGACAGGATCGGCGCCGCGGCTTTTGTAGTGCTCCACCAATGGAGAGGAATCCAGGTCGTCCTGGGCCAGAACGGCGGTGAACAGGCGCTGATCAATGCCAATGCTCGCCAGTTGCGCTTCGATCGCACGCAGGTGGCCGCTGACGTCCAAACCGTCCGTTTCTCCCGGTTGGGTCATCAGATTGCAGATGTACAGGCGCGGTGCACGGCTGCTGTGAATGGCCGAAACAAGCTCCGGCACCAACAGATTCGGAAGCAGCGAGGTGTAGAGGCTGCCTGGGCCCAGCAGGATCAAATCGGCGTTGGCAATCGCTTCCAGGGCGCGCGGTAAGGCGGGGGGCCGTTCCGGCAAGCAGCCCAGACGGACGATCGGACTGGGGGCCTTGCCGATCTTGCTTTCCCCCTCGATCCGTTCGCCGTTTTCCAGTTCGGCCCAAAGCCGCACGTCCACATTGGTGGCGGGCACCACTTGGCCCTGAACCGCCAAAACCCGACTCGAGGCGGTGATCGCCGTTTCGAGATTGCCCGTGATGGCCGTCAGGGCCGAGAGAAACAGATTGCCGAAGCTGTGACCCTCAAGGCCACTGCCAGCGGAAAAGCGGTATTGAAAGAGTCGGGTGAGCAGCGGTTCCTCTGTGGAGAGTGCTGCCAGACAGTTGCGGATGTCTCCGGGAGGGAGAACCCCGAGTTCCCTGCGCAGCCGGCCGCTGCTGCCACCGTCATCAGCGACGGTGACAATTGCGGTGATGTGGCTGCTGTAGCGCTTCAGGCCGCTCAACAAGGTTGAAAGCCCCGTGCCACCACCGATCGCCACGATGTTGGGACCGCGGTTGAGGCGGCTCTTGGCTCGCAGGGCATCCACCAGCACCGTGTCCTTGTCTGGTGCCAGAGCCTGTTGAATCGATCCGAAGCTTCGGCTCTGTCCCCAGAGCACCAGGCCGATGCCGATGATCACCACAAGCGGGCCGGTGACCTCCCGGGGAAGCACGGTCGTGATCGTGCCCAGGAACCAGCTGAGCGTTTCGAGAATCCAGTAAATCGGCTTCAGATCGGCCCATACCGCTGCTCCGAGCAGGGCCATCAACAAACCGAGGCCGGAGGTGAGCAGCCAGCGCTTCACCACCAGGCCAGGCTGCAGCCAGCGCATGGCCCGCTGGGAGCGGGCAACAAGATCCCGCCGGCGCGTGGCCCGCAGCACTCTGGCCTGTCGTTTGCGGTGCGGGGTCACGGGCGCCAATGCGTTTTGGTTCCAGGCGTCTGACGAACTGTACGAACGCTGTCCAGCCGAGCCAGGATGGCGCCTACCCGACGCTCTGCGGTGCCCGAGTCCCATCCCGTTGTTGAGATGCGTGATCTCACGATGCAGTGGGGAAGCCGTTGCGTGCTCGATGCGGTCAACCTGCAGATGCAGCCCGGTGAGCGGCTGGCGGTGGTCGGTCCTTCCGGGGCCGGCAAGTCCACCGTGCTGCGTTTGCTGGCCGGGTTGCAGTTGCCCACTGCCGGGGAGCTGTGCCTGTTTGGCGAGGCGCAGACCTATCTGCGTCTCGATCAGGACAACCCACCGGATGTGCGGCTTGTTTTTCAGAATCCAGCGCTGCTGGCGTCGTTAACGGTGGAAGAGAACGTTGGCTTCCTGCTGCGCGAGAAGGCGCGGATGTCGACAGCTGAGATCCGCGAGCGGGTCCAGGAGTGCTTGGAGGCGGTGGGGTTGTTTGATGTGGCGGATCTCTACCCAGGAGAGCTCAGCGGCGGCATGCAGAAACGGGTGAGCTTTGCGCGGGCCTTGATTGATGATCCGCAACGCAGCGATCAATCGATGCCGTTGCTTCTCTACGACGAGCCCACGGCCGGTCTTGATCCTGTGGCCTCAACCCGCATTGAGGATTTGATTGTGAAAACCACCACGGTGGCGGGCGGATGTTCAGTGGTGGTCAGCCACGTGCGCAGCACGATCGAACGCTCCGCTGAGCGGGTGGTGATGGTTTACGACGGCCATTTCCAGTGGCAGGGGTCGGTGGAGGAGTTCCGCACAACGGATAACCCCTATGTCGAGCCGTTCAGGACCGGTAGCCTG
>CAZJLQ010000273.1:0-2672 GCA_964546675.1 uncultured Synechococcus sp. | reverse complement strand
GACGGCCGAAGGCTTCCACGGCTATGGCCCTGAGCAGGGCTACGCCTGGCTGCGCGAGGCGATCGCCCGCCATGATTTCCAGTCGCGCGGCTGTGACGTCAGCGCTGATGAAATCTTCGTCTCCGACGGCTCCAAGTGCGACAGCAGCAACATCCTCGACATCCTCGGGGAGGGCAATCGCATCGCCGTTACTGACCCTGTCTACCCGGTGTACGTGGACAGCAATGTGATGGCGGGACGCACCGGCGACGCCGGCGACGAAGGCCGTTACGGCGGCCTGACCTACCTGCCAATCAGTGCGGAGAACGGCTTTGCAGCGCAAATTCCCGCTGACCCGGTCGACCTGATCTACCTCTGCTTTCCCAACAATCCCACCGGAGCAGTCGCCAGCAAGGAGCAGCTGAAAGCCTGGGTGGATTACGCCCGCAGCAATGGAGCGCTGATCCTGTTTGATGCCGCCTATGAGGCATTCATTCAGGATCCCGCGATCCCCCATTCGATTTTTGAAATCGAAGGGGCGCGCGAATGCGCGATTGAATTCCGTTCCTTCTCGAAGAATGCAGGCTTCACAGGAACGCGCTGCGCCCTCACCGTTGTGCCCAAGGGGCTCAAGGGCAAGGCCAGCAACGGGGAAGAGGTGGAACTCTGGGGGCTGTGGAACCGCCGCCAGAGCACCAAGTTCAATGGCGTGAGCTACATCGTTCAACGCGGAGCTGAAGCGGTGTATTCCGATGCCGGTCAGGCAGAGGTGAAGAACCTCGTGAGCTTTTACATGGAGAACGCTGCGATCATCCGCCGGGAACTCAGCGCTGCAGGCCTAACCATTTACGGCGGAGAGCATGCTCCCTACGTCTGGATTCAGACCCCCGATGGCATGGATTCCTGGGGATTCTTCGATCACCTGTTGAACAAAGCCAATGTGGTGGGCACCCCCGGCAGCGGCTTCGGCGCTGCCGGAGAGGGGTATTTCAGGCTGTCTGCGTTCAACAGCCGCGCCAATGTGGATGCGGCGATGGCTCGAATTGCCGCACTCTGAGCCCATCACCCGAACGGCCATGCACCGATTCCCTTTAGATTTCGTCTCCGTTCGATCCTTCGTCATGGCGGTGGAGAGCCCAAGTCGCAGCCCCGGTGGGGCTGCGGTGATGGAAAAGGCACCGGAACGAGTGCGCAAAAAAGCCCCTCGTTACAAGGTCCTGCTCCACAACGACCCTGTGAACACCATGGAATACGTGGTGAACACCTTGCGCCAGGTGGTCCCTCAGCTCAGCGAACAGGACGCTCTGGCCGTCATGCTCGAAGCCCACAATTCGGGCGTTGGTCTGGTGATCGTCTGCGACATTGAGCCGGCGGAGTTTTACTGCGAAACCCTCAAAGCCAAAGGTCTCACCAGCTCGATCGAACCGGAAAGCTGATTGATCCTGTCCGTCCCATCCTTCAACAACCTGCTGCGGCTTCAGCCTCCATGGCTCCCCAGCTTGCTGCTGGTGCCTTGCCTGTATGCCGTGGGATGGTTGACGGCACAGCTGTTCACACCTTTTGGCCTGGCTGAATCCAGCGTCTCACCGCTGGGAACCCTGTTCAGCTTTTTGATGTTCATGGCGCTGCTGCCGCGCTGGGGCAAAGTTCGCTGGACCAGCAAACACCCATGGAGAACTCTTGGAATCAGCGGTGGTGGGCGTGATGGGCGCCCGACCATCACCGGAGTGCTGTTTCAGGGATTGCTCTGGGCGCTGATTCTGCTGACCGTGATCGTTCTGCCGATTCTGATCGGGGCCTGGGGCCACTGGCTTGGTGAATGCTCGCTTCAGAAACTGCTGAATGGAATCCTGCTAATCATCGGTGTGGGCTTCGCAGAAGAACTGATCTTCCGCGGATGGCTGCTGGAAGAGCTGCGCACGTTGTTCGGAACCAAATGGGGAGTCTTGGGGCAAGCGATTGTCTTCAGCCTGGTGCATACCCGCTTCAACTTGGGCATCATTCCGATGCTCAGCCTGCTGTTCGGGCTCTTTCTGCTGGGACTGCTGCTCGCCGGTCGACGTCTCCAGGATCAAGGCTCCCTTTGGGGTTGCGTTGGCCTGCACGGGGGGCTCGTGGGCGGTTGGTTCTTGCTTGAAGCCGGACTCCTGCAACTGTCGCCGACAACCCCGGCATGGCTTGTCGGGCCAGGAGGACTCCAACCCAATCCACTCGGAAGCGCAGTGGCGATCACGGCGCTTCTTGTGATGTTGTTCACATCGACGAACAAAGACTGGGCAACAAAGATCAATACCGCTTCAGATATTCCTTCAGAAAAATCATGATCATCAAAATTATCGTCGACGCTTCGAAGCGAACCAACACAAAAATAGCGAGGGGCAATTAAGATCGTGCTGGCGCAGGTTTTTTATAGAAAACCGTTTCACACAAACAGGCTCCAGGCATACCCAGCGAACCTAGATACCGTGCAATCCAACAATCAAATTAGTCCTGACCAATCTTGAATTAATTAACCCTATCGATAGGCCTCGGCAATCGCAGCACGACCTTTCACCGGAGCTCGCAAAGCTTCTTGCAGGGGCGACATCCCATAGTCACGCTCCAGCAGACCCATCACGGTACGGCCGAAATCGTCAGAATTTTGGTCAAATGCTTCAAGACAAACACGACCGAAGGTGCTGCCCATGGGCTCA
>CAZJLQ010000272.1:0-2686 GCA_964546675.1 uncultured Synechococcus sp. | reverse complement strand
CAGTTGATGCTCCATGGCCAACGCCAGCAAACGTGCCTCGAGGGGCTCGGGATGAATGATCTCTCCACCGGTTTGGATCGCACCATCGCGGCGGCCCAACACCCGAAGCCCTTTGATGAACTGCGCGCGATCACCGGAGCGCCACCAGCCTGAGCGGTCAGCCAATGGAGCCAGACGATCGGGAACTGAGGCCTGCCAACACCCCACAGCCAGGCGTGGCGTCTTGACCAGCAGCGCACCATCCGCATCAAGGCGCAGCTGAACGTCGATCAAGGGATCTCCACACCCAACCTCCCCATCAAGAAAGCGCTGGGGAGTGAGAGCGGTCACCATCGCCGCCGTTTCAGTGGCCCCGTAGCAGGGGGCGAGGCGCAATCGATGCAGCCTGGCCTGATGCGCCAACGGGCTGGAGAGCGCCGCACCTCCCAGCCAGATCACACTGAAATGCTGGAGCCAGCTCACACCGATGGGATCAGCCATCAAGCGCATCAACTGGGTGGGCACGAGGGACAGCAGGGCTGGCCGAACGCACCAGTCCTCCTGCTGTTCGCAGTAGCGCATCAAAGCGGGACCATCCCGCATCAGGGCCGGCGGAAGCCAGATATGGCAAGCCCCCCAGCGGCCGCTGCGCCACCAGGGCATCAAGCCGCTGACATGGTGCAGCGGCAACGGATTGAACAACTGAACCTCGGGCGCTGCGATTCCGATGCCGGCAAGCCACAGCGCCGTCGCCCTGGCGGACTGATCGAAATGCGCGACGGGATGCAGGCATAACCGGCGGCGGCCGCTGCTGCCTCCCCCCGCGAGAAGCAGGCCGGGACCAGGCGGGAGGATCGTCTCCGGAACAGGTGATTGCTCGGCCCCGGGGCCGATGAGCTGCACCCAGTGGTGATCGTTCAGGGCGGCTTGGAGGCTCACCGCTGCGCGGGCAGGCCAACGGGGATCGCAGGACAGGCACTGCAACCGCATCAGATCACGGCAGCCCAGACCTGCTCGGGATCGTCACTGAACAGCGGGCCCGCGGGACACCATCCAGGGGCGAGACCTGGGGCTGTTGGGGTGGGCCCGGTCATCTGGAGCGCTGCCAGGTGATGAATCAATCGGCGACCGATCCCGGTTTCAAAGGCCGTGCTCACCATTCGCCATGGCACCCCTTCCTGCAGTTGGCGCAACAGCGGACGGGGGTCTCCCTCCAAGGCGGGGCGACGCACTTGCCAGCCTGGCCAGCTGTCACGCAGCTGAGGATTGCAAGCAAGCGATTCATCAAGGGCCACGGGGCCGTACTGCGCCAGACGTTCGAGACCCTCATGATCCTCCGGCGGGAGAGGCTGCTCCAACCAGGCAAAGCGGGAATCCCCAGCCAGCGCATCAAGCCAAGACCTGGCCGTTCGGCGATCCCAGCCGCCATTGGCATCCAGACGCAGCTGCGCCGTCGAAGGCAGCCGCTCCATAAGCTGCTCCAACCAGCGGCGCTCCAGGTCATCAGAGGCTGCCGCCACCTTCCACTTCAAGGTGAGCTCACGGCTGCGTCCCCGCTGCTCCAACACTTTGTCGAGCTGGGGAAGCATCAGCCCGCCAGCTGGAAGGAGCTGCGCGGCGGCCGGCGGCGGCAACCAGCCGGTCCGCGAACGCGGACCGACCAGCCCGTCCAGCTCCGCCAAGGCACTGCCCAAACCAAATCCAAGGGCTGCCGACAACTGCGGCAAGCGCTCCTCCAGCTGGTCTCGCTGGAGCAGTGAAGGCAAAGCACGAAGCTCCTTTTCGCAGCGGGACAGCCAGCTCCCATCCAGCGGGGCCACCTCACCCCAGCCGATCGCCCCGCCAAAACCCTCCAGGCGCAACAGCCATCCGCCTCGCTCACTCAGCACGCCCGCTGCAGTCCGCAGCGGTTGACTCAGCCTGAACCGGAACGGACGGAAGGTGAGCGCGAAGTCCATCCCCTCATCATTAAGGCCAAAACGCTCCCAAGGCCAATCCAAAGCTGAGCCCCAGCCCATTCCATGCCTGGAAGCGCAGCGCCAGAAATTTGCTGCCTGCGATTCGCTCCGGTTGGTGGTGGTGTCGCTGCAACAGGCGAATCAAAGCAAGGGCAGCCGGCAGTCCGAGTCCGGAGAGGAGAACGGTGATGGGCCAGAGACCCAGCAGAACCGGCAACCACTCCAACGCCAGCGTCAACGCCACGAACCAGGGGATCAGCGCCGCCGCACGACGGGTTCCGAGTCGCACCACCGGAGAGCGCTTGCCGTGGGATGCATCCTCCTCCACCTGATGGAAATGGGAACAGAACAACACCAAGGTGGTTGCCACAGCCGGCCCGGAACCGAGGCGGAAGGCAGTGGACCAAGGAATCGGCGCTGCAGATTCCGGCCCCAGCACCACCAATGCTGCCGCTGTGGCCAGAGGTCCGAAGGCCAGCCAGCACAGCGGCTCCCCCAGGCCTTGATACCCGAGCCGCAGCGGCGGTCCCTGATAGGCGTACCCGATCCCGCAACAGAGCAGCACCAGAAACAAAACGGAGCTCTGGCTACGCCAGGCCAGCCAAGCCATCAGCGCGACGCCGAGCACCAGTGCGGCGAGCGAAAGCAGAGCGACCCGATCCGGGCGACCCGTGAGATTGACGACGGAATGGGGCTTGCCCGTCCTGTCGACCCCGGTTTCGGCGTCAAACAGATCGTTGCTGAGGTTT
>CAZJLQ010000271.1:0-2721 GCA_964546675.1 uncultured Synechococcus sp. | reverse complement strand
GTTCCTCTCTGGTGCGGATGCAACGGGTTGTTGGTGAAAGCTTGGTGAAGGCAGTCCATCAAAAAGCCCCTGATGAGCAGGGGCTTGTCTATTGAATCGACGGGTTTCAATAAGCATAAAAACAATGAGGTAGAATCAGATGAAATCGTTGACGTCATTATTTAGAATTGTCGTTAGGCCTTGATCACTTTTAACAAGGACATTGCTGCCATCTTGCTCAAAGCTGACGTTGGTCAGTTTTTTACCGATAGTGAAGGTATCAGCTTCGCTCAAGTTGAAGTCTTCAATGACACTATTCCCTGAATTAATAAGGAACCTATCGGCTCCAGACCCACCATTGAGTCTATCATTGCCATATCCGCCGTTAATAACATCGTCACCGATGCCTCCGTAAAGATAATCATCTCCAGTTCCGCCGAAGAGAACATCATCTCCTGCGCCAGCCTTGATGGTGTCATTTCCCTGATCTGCAACGATCACGTTATTACGCCTATTTGTTTGGATCAGATCGTCGCCCTGAGTGCCGCGGAAAATACCTCTGCCTTTTGCCGTCTTTTTTCCTTTGTAGAAAGGATTGGGTTGAAAAGTCATGATTAGAAAGTGGATGTTTGCATTGCCTTGAGCTGTGTCGCCCTTGACATTCACAAGATCACAGCCCTTCTGGTGAGTACCCCTGTTCCGCTCTGGTGTTCATTGAGGTGGTTTCTGGTGAATGACTGGTGAACCATGCAACTCACCCGATTCCAGCCGTCAAGTGTTTCGCCGCTTTCAATCTCGTGGTATTAATTTGACAATAAAAAACCCGCACTTGGCGGGCTCTTGCAGTTTTGGTGATTGTTTCTCAATACATATCTCCAGGAATGAAGCGATACATTTCACCTGGGATGTACTTCATCTTTTTAACAAGTTGTCCGGAGTCTGCTAGTTGCTTGATATTGTAATTACCTTTAGCGCTTCGCATTTTTTGGTTCCAGTGGGTTTCTGTGCCTGCTCCGCTCACGGATTGCAGTTGATCGAGAGTTAGTTCGTTGTTCATTGGTTGGTTTGGTTTGTGGAGGTGTGTTCCTCAGATGCACATACCATCATCGTGAACGTCTTCTGACTCCATGACGAAGATCAGCTGATGCTGTGAGCTTCGTCATGGCAAATCTAATCCGCAATTGTTGGGGCTGTTATCCATATGGAATTGTTAGGGAGATGGTTGGCGAAACTACCAATGACCTTGCTTTTCCCTTACGGGTTTTCTACTGCCCTCAGCCCCACTTCCTAGCCATCAGGGTTTACAGAATCAGTTTCAGTTACTTACACACCCGGACCCGACCGTAGTCACCACGAGCACAACCTCCTTTAGGACCGACAACAGCACCTCCACGGCCCTAATAACGAGGACCATCGTTGTCATTACCGCGAGGGCTATCGTAGGAGCCACGATCAACAACGACAGCACTAGCGCCATTGCTGTTCAAATAGATGCCGCGTGATTCCGCTTTTGGAGTGGTGGAGAAGCTGATGCATAGAGCTGCAACCGTACCGAGTGCTCCAGCAAAGACGGCAGTTGTCATATCTTTCATTTTAGGTCTCAGGGTGGTTGTGAGGATTTTGCCTCTGTAGACACACCATCCCTGATTGACTCACAGATTCCATCACACATTCGGGGGATGTTCCTCGCTGTTCATTCCCCCAAATGTCTTACCTGATTAGGACGTTACCAAATGTTTGATTGATGAGTTCTTCTCTTGGCAAATTTTTCTGGCGCGATATTGACTGCATCCATGATGAGGCCATTCGGTTCCTTTTTGAACGGAACCGCATCGCCCATAAGTCCCTCATCGACCTGGCTTCGGCTCAGTCCACGTCTGCGACCCGGCAAGCTCCTTCCACCCGTGTGTTTCTGACCGTCCCTTTGCTCTCCGTTTTTTTCTCGATTTGGTTAACGCATTGTTGATGCCCACTTTTATCATTCTGTTCTGATCAGATGAGTGTGTTGCCGTCGTGAATGATGGCTTGTGGACACGCATGGCCTGGACCATAAGCTTAGCTTTGTCAATTACTGATGCCACAAACCTATGGAAGATTCTATCCGCGAGACAAAGTGTACTGGCGATTACCATGACGTATTAATCCCTTGCTTTATGCCATTGAATTGATCTGAACGAATTATTTGTAGAATTTTCATTATGTCCACGGGAGTTGATCGACAGATGTCCAGTCGATCCCCGTATGGCTGTTGCAAGCGTCAGAATCATGGCCCATGGATTGTTCAGATGCGATTGCTTTTAGCAACTCTCCTTTCTTTGGCGACCTTTGCCTTCGTGGTCATGAATCACGGTTCGGAGCATGGTGTTACAACTGCCTTGCTGGCAGACGGTTACACCACACACATCGGATCAAGAGTTCCCCCTGCTGAGGCTGAGTGCATGCAAGTCGACGAGATCTCATCCCTAGAAGGCAAACGACTTGGCGTCTATGCCTGCCCAGCGAAGCTTGCTGGCTGAAAAGATCTCTTTTTCATGGGCAAAACGATGCTTCTTGAGAAGGTGAAAGACACTGATTCATGGACGAGGCGAGTCATCGTGTCCATGGGCAGTCACCATGGACTGCTGGACATTGGCCCCATTCAGAACAAGCTACCCAATGTTTGGTTCATCACCATTCCGTTGAGCTGCTGTTTCACTGCCATGACGGCATCACCGGATGAAGAGTTGTCGGACGGCGAGACCA
>CAZJLQ010000270.1:0-2737 GCA_964546675.1 uncultured Synechococcus sp. | reverse complement strand
TCCAGGGCGGTGACCTTTGACTTACCGAAGTTGATCCCCAGCACGGCCGGCCGCTTGCCCGTGGGCTCCAGGTTCTGCCGTTTCAGGGTGCGCTGGAGCTGTTCGGCACCATCGTTGTTGAACCCCATCCGATTCAACGCCGCCTGCTCCTCCGCCAGACGGAACAGCCGCGGCCTCGGGTTACCGGGCTGACCATGCCAGGTGACGGTACCGATTTCAGCAAACCCGAATCCAAAGCAATCCCAGATCGCCGCCGCCACACCGTTCTTGTCGAAACCAGCCGCCAGACCGACGGGATTGGCGAAACGGCAGCCAAACAACACCTGCTCCAGGCGAAGATCACGACGCTGCAACTCCGATGCCAGACCATTCAGCACCGTGGACACCCCAGGCCAGCGGCGCCGCAGACTGGCCTGCCCAAGCGCGGTCAGCGCCGAGCGCGACATCTGCTCAGCATCCATGCCCTCGTCCTGACTGAGCAGCGGGCCCAACCAGCGGCTGTAAAACCCACCGCTGACGGTCGTCCTTGATGCGTCTGGAACTGCCATGCAGGTTCTCAGGACTGTTCTGATCCTCCCTCGCGGCGTCGCAACCGCCAGCGACTCTCCTCCAGCGGCTCCACCTGCCAGTCGCGCCAGCTCCAGGCACCCTGTTTCGACTCCAGCCTCTTCAGCGGCTGCTCCACCAACTGCGCCAACTCCACGGCTGTGAGGCCATATCCCCCCTCTGCCAAGCGGTCTGCCAACTCGAGGCGCGACAGCAAACGTTGCAGCTCCGGTGGTGCCGGGTCATCCGCAGAGGCCGACACTGGCGCTTGTACCGGCGTCGCTCCCGCAACAGCTGTTCCCAGCGCAGGTGACCGTCCTTGCGAAAACGCAACAGCGATGCGATCGACGCGGTCATTGTCTGGATCACCGCTGTGGCCTTTCACATAGCGGAGCGGCACATCCGCCAGTTGCGCCTGATCCAGGGCCTTCCACAGATCCTGGTTGAGCACGGGCTTGCCGGCGGCCGTTCGCCAACCTTTGCGTTTCCAGCCCTTCATCCAGGAACCGAGTCCATCAATTAAGTATTTGCTGTCGGTGCGAAGGGTCAGATCCGGATGGCGTGGCAGATCCTTCAACCGCTGCAGCAACTCCAGCGCCGCCTGAAGCTCCATCCGGTTGTTGGTGGTGGCGGGATCGTGTCCACCGAACTCCTCGACGCTGCCATCTTCAAAGCGCAACAACGCTCCCCACCCCCCCGGACCGGGGTTGCCACTGCAGGCTCCATCGGTCGCGGCAGCCACCACCCGTCCCGGTCCCTCTGCCATTGTTCGCTCCTGCGTGATTCGTTAAAACTCGGGTTCTCACGGTCCCGCGCATGTCGCGAACCTACCTCCAAGCCATCGGCCTGACAGGGGCAGGCCTGATCACCTTGGCTGTGCTGCCGGGGTCCATCGCTGCTAGGGCGCTGTTTGACACCAAGCCTCTGGATCAATCCCGCTTCGCAGTGCTTGCCCAGCCCGTTGGTGATCACAACTGGAAATTGCTTGTTCTCGAGCAGATCAAACGCCGACCACTCTGCTGGACCCCTCGCCCGGATGGCTTGATCGATCCATCCCTGAACAACTTCGATTTCAGCGGCATCTGCAGCCGATACCTCGACAGCAACGGCTACTCCCTGCGCAGTGGGGGACGGGATCTCAGTCGACGCTTCAGCCTGCGACTGGTGCAATCGGGCAACACCCTGCATCTGCAGGCGATGGACCCGGATCAGGCGATGCCGATCCGCATTGGCTCGGCAACCGTGCCACGCCGCGACAGGAATGGTTTCGTGAAGCTCACGCTCAACGACGCATGGACACTGGAACGTCGGGTGTATCAGGGCAGAACCTTGAGTCATGTGTACTTCTCCCATCCAGAACCGGTCAACCGTCTGCTGGCCAAATCAGAACCGAGCAGCAGCAGCCCAGGATTCTCAAGAATCGGATCGCCGACGGCCCCCCAGCGTCCAGGCAGGACAACACCCCAATCGAACCAGGAGGCTCGCCCCACCAACGTCGCCCGCGTGGGCAAGGGACCAATCAGGCTTGAAGTGATTCCCTACAGACGCTGAGAACCAGCCAACTGTCACAGTGCCAGTTGGCGAGGCGACCGGTTTCTGATGCGGCCCTCAAACCAACCCCTTATGGTTTTCTTGTGTGAGGAGTGCTGATCGCCTCTTCAGGGTCGAAACAAGGACAGACTCCTGAATGCGTTCCACCGTTTGTTCCCTGCCTTAGGCGGGGTTTTTTTTTGCCACAATCTGCGGCTCCAAGTACAAACAAAAAAACCGGCCCACGAAGAGCCGGTGTCGAGAGATGCTTGCTTTCAAGCAATCGGTGCAGTGGGGCCGGCGAAACCAGCCCCGGAGCATCACTTGAGGGTGACCTTTCCGCCTGCTTCTTCGATTTCTTTCTTGAGAGCTTCAGCATCATCCTTGGAGATGCCTTCCTTGACGGGCTTGGGAGCCGCTTCAACCAGGGCTTTTGCATCGCCCAGGCCAAGGCCGGTCGCGTTACGGACAGCCTTGAGCACCTTGATCTTGGCTGCAGCGTCGAAGCTTTCGAGGATGACGTCGAATTCGGTCTTCTCCTCAGCAGCTTCGCCACCGCCACCACCGGCAGCGCCGGGGGCAGCCATCACAACGCCAGCTGATGCAGCGGCGGACACACCGAAGGCCTCTTCGATCTGCTTGACCAGCTCGGAAGCTTCAA
>CAZJLQ010000269.1:0-2739 GCA_964546675.1 uncultured Synechococcus sp. | reverse complement strand
CTCTAAATCAGCAGTTGCCACAGCTTCAAGACCACCATTTACAGGATGAATCGAAGCTTTACATGTGAAGCAGAGGGATTTCTCAATGTCTCCCAAACCAGCAATATCACAACTTTCAAAAACAATATGCAACTTTTCGGCTTCCCAGCCAACTGCAAAGACAACCTGGGGTTGAATTTGAAAAGTAAGAAGACGATAAGGTCTGGATGCATATAAAAATCGATCAGGGCCCAATTGTCTGAGGTTTTTAGGGTCGAGCAGTGCACGCATGATCCGGTTGGAATCTGATAGGAACGCCTTCAACTCATCGACAGTTGCGTCAGCGCAATCAATGCGGGTTATTTTTTCTCCAGAGCAGTGGAGCATCAGGCAGCGCGCTCCGTCGCAGGGTTCATACCAGGGGGATTCTTGATCAGATCCTCCGACTCGCAAACCGGAAATCGATTGATCGCAGCAAGGGCCTGACGCGCATGTCCACGCAATTGCTCACTGATCGCCTCGCAGTAAGGAACCTGGGCCAGAAGATCAACGGTCCGGCGCATGATTCGCACCACGTCACCCTCATCCAACGATGTGTTCGCGATCAGATCACTCCAACCTGTGCCACTGGCCCAGGCCTCAACGAGCCCCATCAACTCCTGATCCCACCAAGCCGGCACCACCACACCCTCTCGCTCCTGGGCCCTGAGCAGATCACGCCGCAGGCCTGAAAGAGCATTCAGAGCTTCTTCCGCAGCGGCAGGAGGAGGGAAGCCGCTCCACAGATCAGGCCGATTCACCTCCGTGCTGATCGCTTCAAACACAGCGGCAAGATCCTCGGGTGGCAATGGATCGAGATGGCCACTCATCAATGCCAAACCCAGCCAGAGCTCGTTGTCACCTCGCAAAGCAGCCACAGTTCGACCGATTTCTGTCGGCTCAAGATCGTCGAGACAACCGAACTGTCGCAGGATCTCGATCAGCGACAGAAACGTCTCCCAGTGTCTATTGGCCCGGTGATGAAGCTGTTGCTGCCGTGCCTCAATTTCCTGTTCCAGTTCCTCCATGCGCCGGCGGTGCTTTTTCAGTTGTTTGCGATCCCCCCAACGGTGCGCAGGATGCAAATCCTGCTCTTGCTCCAGCTGCTGGACAAGACGCGCCTGTTGAAGAACTTCACCGGCAAGGTCGTACTGCGGCGTGGTCATGTCGTGGCGGCGGGCCATGTGAGCGACAGCCAGCGCTAAACCTCCACTGGCCTGGTCACCATGGCGAAGTTCACCGGAACGCTGCAGTTCAGGTTCAGCGATGCCGCTCACCTGCAAACAACTGAGTTCTGCATGCAGGCTCACCACAGCCTGACAAGGCAGCAGCACCCATACATTCTCATCAGTGAGACAGAGCAGCAGAGGGAACTGACCTGGGCCATCAATTTTGTCGACGATCACAGCCGGGGTGACTCGCCCCCGCAACTGGGGAGCTTTCAGGCTCACCAAGGTGCCGGCGCTGGCGAACTGCAATGCCAGGGTGAGTTCATTCGCCAGTGTTTCCTCAGCCTGTTGCTGAAGAATGCGCAGCAAGCGCCGTTCCTCCCGCAGGCGTCCGCGCAGTTTTTCGTACTCCTCAAAGTCTTCCCAAGGCACATCACCTGCAACGCCCTCCAGCTGACTGAGTTGAAGCCTCAGTTGTGACAACAGGTCTTCATCTTCTACAAGATCAAGGCTGGCGAGGTAACGACCAAAACTGCGTTCCACCAATTCGCGTGCCTTGGCGAGGTCATGACGTTGCAACAGGTTGAGCACCATGCCGTAGCTGGGCGTGAACTGGCTCACCAGCGGATCGGCTGGGCTCGTTGCCAGTTGTCCCGCTTCACGTACGCCTTCGAAGCGGCTCTGCACCGTGACCACGTAGCCCCTGGAATCCAAACCGCGGCGGCCGGCACGACCGGCCATCTGCAGAAACTCACTCCCCATCAAGGGGCGGTGACCTCGTTCGGTCCGCTTGGACAAGGCGGCAATGACCGTGCTTCGAGCCGGCATATTGATGCCGGCGGCGAGCGTTTCCGTAGCGAAAACCACCTTCACCAGGCCCTGCTGGAACAGCTCTTCGATCAGTTCCTTCCAAGCTGGCAGCACCCCTGCATGATGAGCTGCGATGCCGCGCAGCAGCGCATCCGCATGCAACCCATCCCGGACCGCTTCAGGATTATCTGCGGTGTAAGTCGCTAAACGCGCTTGGATGCGCGCCTGCTCTTCCCGAGTAACGAGGCACTGAACGCCCAGATCGCGTACGGCCTTATCGCAACCTCGCCGACTGAAGATGAAGTAGATAGCGGGAAGCATGTCCCTCTCTGCCATCTGTGCCACCACAAAACTGATCGGAGGTGGTTCCGGCTGGGGAGGTTTAGGGGAACGTCCCTTGCGTTTGTGCCCCTTCGGTGCCCGCCAAACCTTGCAATTTGGATGGAGACCCGTCCCTTTTTCATTCAATAACGGGTGTAGCCCTTTGGCGCTGCAGAAACTGAACTGGAGTGGGACCGGCCGGTAATCGCTTGTGATGAGTGTGGTGGGACCGTGCACCTTCTCAATCCAATCGGTGAGTTGCCCCGCATTGGCCACCGTTGCCGAGAGAGCCACCAACTGCACTGAAGGTGGGCAGTGAATGATCGATTCTTCCCAGACCGTTCCCCTCTGGGAATCATTCATGTAATGGCACTCATCGAGAACCACAGCTTCGACATCCGCCAGGGGGTCGTCGAATTGA
>CAZJLQ010000268.1:0-2751 GCA_964546675.1 uncultured Synechococcus sp. | reverse complement strand
GCCCGGTGAAAGCAGCGTTGAGCGAACAACACGTCTGAATTGACTAACATCGAGAGCCGATTCGCCACGATGACGATTCCCTTCGGTGAGTCTGAGCCTTCTGATGCACTGCTCAGGAAATCTGTGTCGTCAACTCGACTGAGAGCGTGGCTGAATCTGCGACTGAGGCAACTTGCCAGATCCCAGAGGATTCAGGATGCAAGAGCGTTGAGAAGCGAGTTCTCAATGGAATGAGCCTTGGCCTTCCAATCAACTGAAAGGCCAATTCGACTATTTGGTGCCCCAGTCGAAACCAAAACGCTTCTCTGCCGCAGCTTCCATTTCCCTGCGCACCTGCACAAGAGCTTCGCGGGCAAAGGCTTTTTCGTTCTCCTGGGCGGTGATGATTTGTTTGGTGAGCTCGCGCAACATTTCGATGTCTTGGCAGGCATCGATTTCTCGGAAGGCGGCTTCGAGGTGGAACTTCTGCTCCACTGACAGGTGATGGTTGGTCATGGTGTGAATCAGAACAAACCCCCCGCCGGCGGGGCGGGGAGAAACATTTCAGGGTGCTTATTCAGGCTGCCGAGATGCTGAAAGGCGCTGCTGGAAAGCTGGTGGGCATCGGATCGGCGAGGCCGTCAGCAAGAGCTTTGGCACGACGATACATCTCACTGTTGGTGGCTCCTTTCGCCTCCAGTGCTGCAGCAACGACGGCCCAGTTACGGATCTCAGTGGTCATCGAACAAAAGTTGAAAGACTCCACCAATCTCGGCAATCTTGGGGTGAAGTGTGAGGCTGAAAACCGCCATTGAACCGCACAACGGTGAACAGCTTTTTTTGATAGGACCTGAATATTGAGCTGTTGAACTTCATCATTCAACAGGAAATATCCGAGCCACACCCGGCATGAAAGTTGTGCAACTTCCACATCGAGAGGTGCCCAATCCAACCGGTTGCCTCAGAAGGCAGCAAGGAGTTGTGTCATGGCGGCGGTTGCACCAATCCCCCCGAAAGAGAGAACGAGTGGGAGAAAAACCGGCCAGCGAACAGTTGCTTCGGGATCCATCAAACGTCCTCGCTGGTGTTGGAATCCTCTGCTGGAGGAATCACCTGTTCTGTGGTTGCTTTGGTTTTGCTGCGCTGGCAGGGTTGCTGAGCGGCATTGGCCAGGTTGGCGAAAGCGGCGAGCACCATCACCGCGATAACAACCGTGCCACCAGCGAAGGCAATTAGGGGACTTCGGTTCAAGGGATTAACGAATTTGAGAGACGCTAACGAGTGCAATGGGCCGGTGGCCGTTGTGACGGTTGGTGGCTGCGCAGTGAACTTCAGAACACGTCAGTCGTTCGCAGGGTTGGTAACAACGTTTTCCCCATAGAGATGGCACAGCTCGCGCAGCGGCTCGATATTGAGATCGATCGGCACCCATGCCTCGCCTTCGGGCCTCGAGATCAAACACGTCGCCGCCTCCCCTTCCATGGCGGGAGCCTCCACTGAGATCATGTAGGCAAGATCCTGAGCGGTGATCGTGCGAGACCTCAACGGAAGCCTGTAAATCGCATGCTCCCAGGAACAGCAACTGGCGCGTCCACTACTGACATAGAACCCTGCAATCGCTTGGAACCGAGCGTATCCACCCTCGAAAAACAGATCAGCCCGGCCCAGCTGGGGATCAATCTTGAAAATCTGGCGCCAGCAGTTGGGTCCGGCACCGCAATCAGCCAGCTCGACGTACTCCATGAAGCCATCGGCATCGATGTCCTGCAGGCTTCCTGATCCCCTGGGGTACGCGGAACACGACTGATTCCGCTGCAACACCGTTTTGAACGGGGACGAGGGGAGCAAGCGCAGTTCAACGCGCATGACTCGATTGCCAACCGCATCACAGGGGTGTTGGCTGATGCGCAGCTGAGAACCGTCGACATTGCGATGGATCGCCTGCTCGCTCTGGCTGCCAACGACACCCGTTGCGGGGCTGAGCCACAGCATGGCGAGCAACCATGAGCTGATCATTCGGCCTCAGGGAGCAGACGTCTCCCTCCATTGGTAGCCGTCAAAGCAACGAGTCCTGGTTAGGTCTGGTGCCACAACCACAACAAGCATTGCGTTGATCACCGTCGATCCGAAGCGTCATCCGCAACCAGGCTCGCTGGAATCCAGATCGCGGCGCTTTCATCCCCCATCCCAGTGGTTCGGCCTTCGAGGTGTTCAATCCCCATCCAGGCGCAGATCAGTGCGTCGAGCATGTCTTCAATTGGCTTGAGCGAAGCCAGGGTTTTCAGCTCGGATCGCTCGGGGATGACCTCCGGAATGCCGCTGATGTGAGCCTCAAGGCCGGCTTTGATCGCCCGGAATTCGACTCGCAGCCGTTCGATGCGCTCTGCGGGTGCGAGCGACTCGGCCTTCCAGTACTGCAACGAGCGACTCACCTTGTAAGGCACGCGGTAGTCGCGGTTGAGCAGTGCCAGCAGGGCGACGTGGGGATACACCTCAATCAGGGCGGGGAACGGCCTGGCCGTGGTGGTGGTATGCAGCCGGTAGCCAAGATCAGCGACATCGCCTCGCAGCTGATCGGCAATGGCGCCGGGGCGTTCGCTCGAGGGACTGTGAACAGCGCAGCCCCGGGTCCCGAAGCGACTGGCGATGGCGGTGTCGGCGGCCCGTCGGCCGGTGATCGGAGTCATGGCCAGGGGCATGTCGACGGCTATGCAGCTGACTTCTTCACCGGCCAGTTGCTGTGAAGCCTGAAGCAGGGCTGCGGGGGCTGGC
>CAZJLQ010000267.1:0-2755 GCA_964546675.1 uncultured Synechococcus sp. | reverse complement strand
TGGCTTGGTGGAGGCCCCGAAGCTGACGGCGGCGCGCCCTGATCCTGCGGTTGGTGCTGCCCAGCCCACCGCTCTGGAGGTGATGTCGAGTTGGCAGCAAGCCCCTGCGCTTGATGGCCTCTGGCTGCAGCTCTCTGTGCGCCCGAGCAGCGGTGGCGATCCGTCCTGGCAGCGTCGGGTGTTGTTCACAGCCGCCGGCCTGGGGCGCTGCTCGGAGGCATCGGGATGAACCGTGGCTTCAGTTTGGTGGAGTTGATGGTCGCGATTGCGGTGGCCGGCGTGCTGGCCAGCACGGCGCTGGTGCGGCCCGGGCTGCATCAGCAGCGGCTGCAGCTGGAAACGGCGATGCGTCGCCTGCGGGTGGGGCTTGATCGGGCCAGGCTCGCCGCTGAACGGACCCAGCAGCCCTGTGGTCTGCGTCTTGGTGCGCAGGGCTGGCAGCCTCCCCTCACGCAGACGTTGCCCGTATGCCCTGGTGCCCTGCTGCCTCTGCGCGAATCCGCAGCTGGCGCCCCTGACGCTGGGCTGATCAGCGTGCGCACCAACCTGCCCGACCTGCTGCGCTTTACCGCCAATGGCCTGGTGCTCGATGGCGGTGTGGTGGTGCTGCGCCACGCGCAACTGCCATTGCAGCGTTGTCTGGTGCTGGGCCTGCCGCTCGGCATCACGCGCACCGGCCGCTACGACGCGGATGCCGACCAACCCCTGTCCAGTGCCCATTGCCGCCCCAGCGATGACGGTTGAACCGGGAATCCGAGGGTTCAGCCTGCTCGAGCTGCTCCTGGCCGCTGCGCTTGGAACGGTTGTTTTCGCTTTGGCGCTGCAGCTGTTGATCGGGGAGTCCGTGCAGAGCGGTTCCCTGGCCCAACGCCTCCAACTGCGGCGTGTGCAACGACGCACCCTTCGCTTGCTTCAGGGTGATTTGTCAGGGGCCATCTCCTGGCAGCTGTCTCCCGATTCAAGCCCCACATGGCCTTGTTCGATGCGCGGCCGCCAGCCCTTGCTGGCCATTACCCCGCATCAGAGCTCCGTTCCTGTGGTGTACAGCCTTGGACCGGCGCCGTCAGCGATCTGGCGCGGGTCGGTGCTGATGCGCTGCGGCCCCGCCTTTGACCTGGACGGCCAACCTCGCCTGGAGAGCCGTTATCAGAACCGGGTTGTGCTCGATGCGATCGATGCCGTGCGGCTGGAGCAGGATCCAGCTCTGCCGCTGGTGAGGTTGCAGCTGGAGCAGAGCATCCCTGGCAGCGATCAACCGGTGATCTCCTCAGCGGTTGGTTGAGGTTTGAACAGGAAAAAGGCCACCACGCTCATTTCGGAAACCGCGAGCAACACGTGATCGAGCCAGCCGAACTCAACACCCATCCCCATCGCTGTGATCCAGCTGTTCACCACCACCAGCATCAGTGCAAACACCCCCAGCACCAGGCTGGGCAGAGCCTGCAGCTGACGCCGGTCTGTCCAAAGCGTGATCAGCAACGGCAGCAGCAGCAGCGTTGACGCCCCATGCAGGATCCGCATCGATACATCGCTGTGCAGGTGAGGGGTGATCGCGGCCCAGAGGTTCACGGGGATCAGCAGTGAGCAGAACACCAGAAAACTGATCATTGGGATCGCTCCGTTTGGTTCCAGCTGTTGGGGAGGCAGCTTCTGGATGGGATCTGATCCATCGGGGTGGCTTTGTGCGGCAACGTCTTAATCAACCTTTGATAGGTCGAGCAGCTCATCGAGCAGCCCTTCCATACGGTTGTTGACGAAAACGATCACCACGCTCACTTCCGCTACCGCCAGCATCACGTGGTCGAGCCAGCCGTAGCGAACCCCCATGCCCACCACGGTGATCCAGCTGTTCACTGCGACCAGCATCGCGGCGAAGATCGCCAAGACGGTGGCCGCGAAGGGCTGCAGTTTTTGACGGCCTCTCCAAAGCGTGAGCAACAGCGGCACCAGCAAAACGGTTGAGGACCCATGCAGGAGTCGCATCGACCATTCGCTGTGCAGGTGAGGCGAAATCGTGGCCCAGAGATTGAATGGAACCAGCAGCGAGCAGAGCAGCAGATAAACAATCATCGGGGCAGCCGCACCGTGAAACAGCTGCCTTCACCCAGGCAGCTGCGCAGTGCGATCGTGCCGCCCATGCCCTCCACCAGCAACTTCACCACCGACAACCCCAGGCCGGAGCCGCTGTGTTCCGTTGCGTTGCTGGCCCGATGGAAACGTTCGAACACCGCCTCCTGTTCCGCCTCCGGAATGCCGATGCCCTGATCGATTACGTCGATGGCGAAGTCATTCGCCTCCTCGCGCAGCACCAGTTCGATTGGCCTGTCAGCGGGGGAATACTTCTCGGCGTTTTCGATCAAATCGAGCAGCACCTGCCGCAGCCGGGCTGGATCGGCCTGGGCGATGCCATCCCGTGCCTGGGGATCCAGCGGCAGCGTCAGCAGTAGTGGTCTGGTCAAGGTGCTGCGGGCCATGTCGACCACCTGCTCCAGCTGATCGGCCAGCTGCACCGGTTCATTGGCGATCGCCAGGCGGCCTGAGTCGCCGCGGGAGAGATCCAGCAGGTCGTCCATCAGGCGACGCATCCGGATGCTTTCCTCCTCGGCGGTGCGGAGGCCGCGCACCTGCGCTTCGGTGAGGTTGTCGCCCCGCTTCACCGTCCGGTTTAGATAGCCCTGCACAATCGTCAGCGGTGTGCGCAGCTCGTGGCTCACAGCGCTCACGAACTGGCGTTGCTGGCTCCAGGACAGGGACA
>CAZJLQ010000266.1:0-2756 GCA_964546675.1 uncultured Synechococcus sp. | reverse complement strand
ACTCTTGTGTGATGAAAGGTTCGAGAAGAAAACGTACTAGCGTGCCACCCCGTCAGCAATGGCGGGGGTTTTTATTTGCCTATCTTCCATAGGGGTCTGGGTGGTAGCTGCCTCTTGTAAGAACTAACTTTCACGGACACATTTACCGGTATACATTGCGATTGTCGCTTCGTATCTACCCTCAGTAACTTCTTTGATTCTCCATGCAAATGAGTATCCGTCTTCATCGTTATACATTATGTTTATAATTTCGCGACTATCTATTCTTCCCCACTCTTCAGTGTTGAGATCATAAGTGTCATTACTTGATTCTTTGGAATAGCCAAAAACATGTCCATAATATGACGCGAGTTCCCCTTGTTCGTTAAATTTATTCGCATATACTAGTTCGCCATTCCTGCCGTCCTGAATCATATAAAAAGTGCCATCATTCTTGTTGATTGATATTAAAAATCCTCTATCTGAATCGTCAGTTGTTTTTGTTGAACCTTCCTTCATCTCACGAAATGTCCCATCTTCAACCTCACAATCTAATTCAATTACATCAGGATTAGCGAAGACTGGTGTGTTGGAGAACAGCAGTAACGCCGCTATGGACAAGGCTCCTCTCATCACCATTACTAATTTACTCACGATACTAATCCAGCATTCCAGTTCTGGCACTTGATAGAAAACCCGTCAGCAGTGGCGGAGTTTTTGTTGAGAGTATCTCTAAGGACAGGGCGCAACGAAGCAACTTCGCTACCAACCTGCCCTGTTACGGTTCCCCCATTATTAACTGTCTCTAGTGACATCAATCTAGTTCGATTCTAGATGGCAGTCTATGCCCTTTGATTACTCATTGGGCAGGCGGATAGGACATCCTTCATTACTTGAACTACTTGGTGCTGGTTACATCAGGTTGTTGTTTGCTGGGCATTATTCGGGATCAATTCTCGAGGCAGACATTAATAAAAAACCTTTTAATATCTCCTGTCAGGTAGTTTTATCTTACTTCTATATAATGGTTAACGTTACTATTCCTCTAAGTCTTCAATCCAAGACCACTGATCAAGCGCTTGAGTCTCTTGAAGCTCTCTGTACATAGATAAGGAAAGGACCAAATTTTAAAGTAAGCTTTAAACAGCTAGAGAAACTTGTTGGACAAGTGATCAATCAACGTGCGCAATTTCAGGATGGGAAGCATCGTACATCTTGTCAAAGGTGGTCAAACCCTCCACTCCTAAAGCTACCATTGACACCATCGATAGGCTTCAGGTCGGACTCTTCCATGAGACAGATCTCCCTCATGTTCAAGATATTGTAGTTAAACACTATCACGACCTTGTTGGTAAGATAGTAATGAGAGCTGCATAATTAAGTTAGACCTTCTCTATAGCAAGAGAGAACTAAGATGAAGCAAGTGTTCTCCTTTCTGAGACTCTATTGGAAGAGAGTCTTTGGAGAAGTGTCTAGCTCTTTGTTTTCTTAATCTCCTCTATCCCCACCCATGTATATGCTATCACCGATAAAATACAAAAGAAGGCAAAAACGATATTAAGACCGATTCCTATAAGATCCCAGAAAGACTGCAGCACTGAGGGAAGAGGTTTGTCACCCTGTTGCGTGAGCATCAGCCACAACTTCCCAGCAAAAATACTAAAAAGGCCACCAAAAATTGTATAAGCAACAAAACCGATGACAATTCCGACGGCAGCACGAACACCAATTGAGCTAATGTTAATAATTAGAAGTAGTATGCGACTAATCATTCTTGGTGAACTAACTGCTTATTCCTTAACTTAGCAAGATCTGGTGATTGAATCTCATCCCCTAACATCCCTATGTATCGATACCTCAGTTTGCTCGATCCCATTGTCTGCAAAGACAGGGTGGCGTTGATGAGTTGTTATCGATCTTACGACAATACAAATCAAACGGATAACAGCCTTGCCAAGTGCGGGGGTTTTGGTCTCCTGTGACCAACCTCACAGGGACGGCTGACGTAGGTCATCGAGTGAGCCAGTGATTCCGGAGATGGTGTGTGCATCGGAGGGGGACGACCCCAAAGACATCAATCACACAACCACAAGGTTCAAACCAATGGCCCGCGAGTATTTCACCCTGACCAACAACAACGATGTTCACCGTTCCACTCGGAACAACCCTGCAGGCTCCCAGGTTTATACGCTCAATGGAGACGACAAGGCCTGGGGATCCGATGGCCCCGACGTGATGTGGGGTGGTGATGGCAAGGATGCCCTTTACGGCTATGCCGGTATGGATCTACTGCGGGGCTTCCTTGGTAATGACTTCATGATGGGCGGTGACGGAGATGACCGCCTCTATGGCCACCTGGGAGACGACAAACTATGGGGCCAGAATGGAGATGATGCTCTCGATTGTGGTCCAGGCAATGATCGAGGATATGGGGGAAATGGTAATGACTATATTGATGGTGGATATGGAGATGATTATCTCTCTGGAATGAACGATAATGACACACTCAAAGGTGGCCATGGTGACGATATCCTTTCCGGCGGCAATGGCAATGATCGCTTAGAAGATGTCGCTGGAACTACAACATTTTGGGGTGGACGTGGTGCTGATGCTTTTGTGGTCAGCAACAATCAGCGCAACAGCACCGTTCGTGACTTTAGAGATGTTGGCGACAAAGTGATTTTCCAGAATATTTCAGATCCCAGCTCACGGTTTGATGGCAGTGATTTCGTGATGATGAGTGGCGGAGAGGTGGTTTGCACCGTTGAGAATCTTCT
>CAZJLQ010000265.1:0-2769 GCA_964546675.1 uncultured Synechococcus sp. | reverse complement strand
CAGCGATGTTGCTCTCAGCAGGATTGCCACTCCCGAAGCGGGTTTTCGGTCATGGCTTCCTGACCCGTGAGGGGCAGAAAATGGGCAAATCTCTTGGCAACGTGCTGGATCCACAAACGCTGCTGCAACGTTGTGGTGCCGATGCCGTTCGTTGGTACCTGCTGCGCGACATCCAGTTCGGTGATGACGGTGACTTTCAGCAGCAGCGTTTTGTCGATCTTGTGAACAACGATCTGGCCAACACGATCGGAAACCTTCTGAATCGCACGTCGTCAATGGCGAGAAAATGGTTCGACGACGCAGTGCCTCCCTGCAGCGATGCTGCTCTGAATGGTCACCCCCTTGCTGTGAAGGCTGACGACACCATCCAGATCGTTCGCGATCGCCTCAAGCAGCTTGCCTTCAAACCGTCAGCGGAGGCGATTCTGCAACTGGCGATCGCGGCCAATGGCCATCTGAATGACACGGCACCTTGGAGTCGTATGAAACAGCCCGGCCAGGAAAAAGAGGTTGCCGATGATCTTTATGTCGTCCTCGAGTCGGCTCGTGTCGTTGGTGTTCTTCTGGCTCCACTGCTGCCCGATCTGAGTGGCCGAATCCTTTCGCAGCTGGGCTTTCAACCCAATTCAGGCCCCTGGAGCGATCAGCTGGTGTGGGGGGTGCTCCAATCCGGTTCCGCTCTCCCAAAACCCAGTCCTGTGATGCAGCGTCTCGAGCTGGAGGAACCACTCTGAGATTGATGCTGTCTCCCACCCCACGTCTGGCTCTGGTCTGCATTGCACTTGCACTGACAGCCTGCCGAGAAGGTCCTCCCCAGCCTGTTGAGGACCCTCGACCGTTCGTGCTGCGCGCGCTTGATCTCAATCAGCGACATCCAGATGGAACGAAGGACTGGGATCTGAAGAGTCCGGAGGCCCGCTATGACCTGAACAGTCGCACGGTCCGCGCCCGGCAGCCGAGTGGCGTGTTGTACCGCGATAACAAACCTGCTTACCGAATTCGTGCTGATCTGGCGGTTGTTCTCGATGACGGAGCCCTCGTCGTTCTCGAGGGCGGGGTGCGCCTTCAACAACTGAATCAGCGCAAGGTTCTGATCACTGGCGACCGTCTCGTCTGGACTCCATCCACTTCAAGGATGGTGATTGATCAGCGCCCGGGGGCAGTTGATCGCGATTCGAGCCTGATGGTGAACCACCTCACCTTCCATCAGGACACAGACAAACTCGTGTTTCGTGGCCCGACCCAACTGAAGCGGTGGTTGAAAGAGCGAAAGCCTGACCTGCCGCCCCAAACCGTCGTTCGCAGTGGTGATGGTTCCTGGAATCTCAAGGATGGAGCGCTTGTGGCCTCAGGACCGGTTCAGGCTGACCAGGACGATGGCCAGACGGTCACGGCCTCCAGGATTGCCGGCAACACGCGCAAGGGTTACATCGATCTGTTTGCTCCTGTGCGAATGACCCTGAGCGAGGAAAAGGGTCGGATTTCAGCGGGAACAACCCGATGGGATTACGTAAAGCAGCAACTCAAAACCGATTCGCCCTTTGAAGCTGAGTTGAAGAAGGGGCGGGCGACAGGAACCGGTTTTGTCGTCAATCAGTTGAAGAGCAACGTGATTGTTCCTGCGGACTGTTTCGTTGAGCAGCCTGGCGAACAGCTGAAGGCCCAACGATGCAGCTGGAACTGGAGCAACGACCAGGTTGTCGCCGATGGTGATGTGACTCTTCGCCGTGATGCTCTGAATCAGACCACCCGTGCTGGTCGGTTGGAGGGTCGGATCGGAGAGGACGGAGCACTCAGGTTTGGAACACCCGGTCAACGGGTGGAGTCGAGAATCAAGCTGAAGGAGAATTCATCTGGGGAGAAGCGGAATCAGCCTCGAGTGTCGTTCTGAGACGTTCGCTCCATCCCTGAAGCCAGAGCTCATCGGATCGACTGAAACATCGTTCGGACCAGCCGCCGATGATCACGAGTCCCATTGGCCCTGCCGGACAGACGATCACAGAAGGAAGATCCGGTAGGACTGCATCAAACTCCACTCGACCAGGGAAAAGACCCGTATTGACCAGTGAAATGAGCTTCTGCTGATCCAGGACTCGACGACTGATTGGCCCCGGTACGAACTCGCCAGTGCCCAGCAGACCACGGCGGAGCACAACCGCGCCTTGCCATTGAACAAGAACCGTTGCTGCTGGTGTCGCCGTGAGAAGCATGTGACTGCCCCAGGCCAGTTCCTGTCGCTGGAGTGCGTTCAAATTGTCAGCCAACTGCAAACCCTGCTCCCCTTTCAGTTCTCGTCGTTCAGCACTGCGCGGGTTGGCACGGGTCCAAAGAACAGACACCAGCATCAGGCCGACTGCGGCCAGGCCACTCAGTACTTCAGCCCGCTGCAGTTCAGGACTGATCGCCGAGGCCAAAGCGGCGTTCAGGATCGTGAGCACCAGGATCAACAGAGCAACGCCGAGTACAACGCGGGCAGGTCCTGGCATCAGATTTGATGGCTGTCAGATCGGACACATCCTGCTCAAATGTGAAAAAGAGGGGCTGAACATGGACCGGAAGGAAGCTTTTGCGGCCGTTGCACTGGCGGCTGTGGCCTGTGATGGCACTTTGGGGCGCGATGAAGCCCATGCACTTCGCCTTCAGCTGGAGTTTCGTTCGCTGTACAGCGCGTCGAGCGAGGCGGAGTCGTCGATCGCCATCCCATCTGCCGCTGAGCAATCGTCTTCGCATTCCTCGTCCGCCCATGCAGCACCCTCCTCGCCCTCCTCG
>CAZJLQ010000264.1:0-2771 GCA_964546675.1 uncultured Synechococcus sp. | reverse complement strand
GAAGAGGTTCTGCCCCGCGGCAACGCCCTCTGATCACCGCAGGGTTTTCAGATCAATGACCTCTCCAATCGGAGGGGTCTTTTTTTTGAGTTGACATCGCTTTGAACCCCTTTCCTGTTGGCCTGGAATGCACATGGGAGCAGCGATGTCTTGATCGACGTGTCATTCATGCAGAGTGATCCCGAGATGAAGGTTCAGATGATGTCTCGTGGTGAGCCGCTCTCTTCAGAAGCGCTTGATTCGTTGCAATCACGAAGGCGTGAATTTTTAGCCAAGACCATTGCAGCTGTGATGGGACTGTTGGGGCTTGTCCTGATCGGAGTGCTGTTGGGGAATGTGGTCCATGCCTTGAAGGATGAAGCAACCGGTTTGCCTCCGGCGCAGATCCTCCAGGGTGTTGCAGGTGCAGTGCTGTTTGTTTTGGTCCTTCGAGGGCTGATTGCTCGGTGGTTGTCGGCTTTTTTTGCTGATCCGCGAAGTCGGATCAAGGTGTTTCTTTTTCCTCTAATTGTTTGGCCCGTCTTTCTGTTGTACAGAATTCAGGTTGATGACCTGAAGAGCTACCTCCGTCGAATATCAGAGGGGAGTCTTGTTGAGTGGCTCGGATTTTTGTTGCTGTTTTCTGCGGCGATCTTGCTTTGGAAGGCAGCGCGTCATCAGGGCTCTTCCATGGTGAAGCTGCTGATGCGAATTGGTTCTGTTGGCTTATTTCTTCTTTCCATGGAGGAGATGAGCTGGGGGCAGATGATATTTAACTGGGGTACTCCTGAATTGATGAACGAACACAACATCCAGCATGAAACCAATCTGCATAATCTCTCGTTTTTGCACGCTCATACCTGGACGATTGCGGCCTGCGTTTTCACGTTGTTGTTTGGTTTGGCAATTGCTGGATTTGTCTTGCGTCGTCGCGGTGTGTTGGCGTTTGGCTCACTTGCAGACGTGTTGCTACCCCTCGGTTGCACCGCGAGTTATTTCGCGATTGCGGCCTTGATGTATTGGGGTGTGGTGATGGAGAAATGGGGGGTGGATCTCGTTCTTCTTCACACCAGAGAGCAGGAGATCGCTGAGTTCCTGTTCTCAGTGGGTGTGTTCATACATGTGGCCTATTTGTATCTGGGTCATGCTGATTCGGGCTTGCGGCAGAGTGTCAATCCGGATGGCCAGGTTTGACACGCCCAGTTGCTTCCCTCGGCGTCATTCAGCAGCGAGCCTTGCTGTTTCGGCGAGGAGCCCCAGCCCGGGTCCATCGGATTCAGCAGCAGCGCCGTCCACTTGGATTGGCTCAGCTCCAGATCGGCGCCTCGTTTTGGGAATCCGATCTGCAGTCGCTGGCTGAACTGAGGGACCAGGTAGCTCGTGGTCAGCAGAGCATCGTCTGGTTTCACAAGAGCAATCGCGCTCTTCAGTTCATCCAGCTGGGCCAGTCGTTGCAGGTAGGGCCCGGTGAATGCCCAAGGCTTGGCCAGTGCCAGCCAGCAGGCCACCGCCCAGCCCAGAGACCAGGGCAGCATGCGGACCGTTCGCTGGCCCTGCCGTTGTCCATCGATCACAGCAACCACCATCACCACGGCCAGGGGAAGGCTGTAGTGGTGGATCAAGGTCCGATAACTCGGTGATGCGGACAGCAGGTTCACCAGCAGAAGAGGAACGCCGATCAGCAGGGTTGGTAAGGAGCGGCGTCGCCAGAGCCATGCGCAGGGCAGCAGGAGCAGCAGCAGATACGTGAATCCACCGCCCCAGTCCAGGTTCTGAAGAGTGGTCAGCGGATTGGCGCTGAGGTGGCCGAACATGCGTCCAGCGGCTTTCGGTCCTTCCCCGTCCCGAAGCAGGGGATAAAGCCAGCGGCTCAGCATGAGTAGCCAGCCAATCGCTACTCCAGCAGCGATTGCACTCCATCGCCAGCGTCGCCGCCAGGCCAGGTCCAGGGCCATTCCTCCGATGATCAGCACCAATCCGTCGCGGCTGCCGAGCATCAGCAGCACCATGCCGATCCAGAGCCGGAAACGGTCGTTTCGCTCGGCCCAGAGCGCGATGGCGAATGCCGGCATCACCCAGGTTTCTGGGTGGAAGTCGAACAGGGTGGTGTTGAAGACCACCGGTTGAAGCCACCAGAGCATGCAGATCCACCAACAGCGCCGTTCAGGCAGATCGGCCTGCCGCGCCAGACACCAGAGCGGGATGGCCGTGAGGCTGAGGGCCATGGACTGACTGGCCAGCAACCACTGAACCGAGGCCAGCAGCCGGTAGCTCAGCCCGGCTGGGTACAGCAGCCAAGCGCCGTGATCGGCCAGCACATGCACCTGTTCCATCGAGGAGATGGGCTCAACGCCCTGGCTGATCAGCCAGACCCACTGGTCGAACAGTCCAAGGTCGTAGGCATTGCTCTGCAGAAGACCGTGGCGCATGGCGCTGCCGATCCATCCGATCGCACCGATGCCGATGGCGACAAGCCAAAGCCTGCGAGGAGCCCGCAGCGGAGTGGTCTGCCTCATGGGCAGTGCCAGAGCTGCCATGCCCCTGGCACCGGCTTCGAAGCAAGCTCACACCCGTTGGGTTTTCGATCCGCAACCAGCCAGTGCTCCCCCGTCGGAGGATCGGTCTGGCGAAACCGCTTCACGTCCCGTCCGGCGTACCAGCCCAGCGCCGGCCGTGTTGGCCCCTTGAGCCATATCGGGTCCTCTGCCGGCAACGCTCGGATCTCGGCTGCGACGGGCCGCGGATCCCAGCTTTCGTTGAGCTCCCACAGCCATAGCTTGCTGTGCCACAGG
>CAZJLQ010000263.1:0-2778 GCA_964546675.1 uncultured Synechococcus sp. | reverse complement strand
GGAATCGAACCACACGTCCATGGTGTCAGTGCCTTTGCGCCACTGATCGGCCTGGTCTGCGAAGGCGGGCGGCAGCAGCTCGGCTTCGTCTTTTTCCCACCAGATGTCCGCGCCGTGGGCACCGATCAGCCCCTCGATGTGGCTCAGTGTTTCGGCGTTGAGCAGCACTTCGCCGTTGCTGCGGTTGTAGAAGACGGGAATGGGCACTCCCCAGGTGCGCTGGCGGGAGATGCACCAGTCCCCGCGTTCCTTCACCATCGCCTCGATGCGGTTGCGGCCGGAGGCTGGAGTCCACTCCACCTGATCGATGGCATCGAGGGCTTGCTGGCGGAAGCCGTCCACGGAGGCGAACCACTGTTCGGTGGCGCGGAAGATCGTGGGCTTTTTCGTACGCCAGTCGTAGGGATAGCGGTGGCCGTAGGCCTCCTGCTTGAGCAGAGCGCCGGCGGTCTCGAGCGCTTCGATGATCGCTGGGTTGGCGTTCTTGAGAACGTTGAGTCCGGCGAACGGACCCGCTTCCTCGGTGAGGGTGCCAGCCTCATCCACGGGACAAAGGACCGGTAGTCCGTACTTCTGGCCGGTATGGAAGTCATCGACGCCATGGCCTGGGGCGGTGTGGACCAGACCCGTGCCTGTTTCCGTGGTGATGTACTCGCCACCGATGACCACTGGGCTGCGGCGATCGAGCAGCGGGTGTTGATAGATCAGCCCATCCAGCAGGGCTCCTTTCACGGTGGCCTTGCGCTGGAGAGGGCGCTCCAGGGTCTGGCTCAGGGATTCGATCAGTTCTGCGGCCACAAAAAGCAGACGACCACTGCCGTCGTCGACGAGGGCGTAGTCGAGCCGTTCGTTCACTGACACCGCGAGGTTGGCCGGCAGGGTCCAGGGCGTGGTCGTCCAGATCGCGACCCGAAGCGTCTCTCCCAGCGCAGCGGCATCGACGGGCACCGCTATGTCTTGGGCGCTCAGGGCTTGGCGCAGGGCCTCCGGCAGCTCCACTGCCGGGAACCCGACGTAAACGCTTGGGCTGGTGTGGCCGTCGGGGTACTCCAGCTCAGCTTCTGCCAGAGCGGTGCGGGAGCTGGGACTCCAATGCACCGGTTTGAGCCCGCGGTAGATGTGCCCCTTGAGGACCATCTCTCCGAACACGCGGATCTGAGCGGACTCGTAGTCCTTCTGCAAGGTGAGGTAGGGCTGGGCCCAATCGGCCCAGATGCCCCAGCGCTGGAAGCCTTTCATCTGGCCTTCCACCTGCTTGCGGGCATAGGCGGCAGCTTTTTTGCGGAGCTTGATCGGCGTCAGGGCCCGGCGCTGCTCCTGATCCATGGCCTGAAGCACTTTCAGCTCGATCGGCAGGCCATGGCAGTCCCAGCCAGGGACATAGCGCACGCGACGGCCGCGCAGCACTTGATATTTGTTGATGACATCCTTGAGCACCTTGTTGAGGGCATGGCCCATGTGCAGGGCCCCGTTGGCGTAGGGAGGTCCGTCGTGGAGGGTGAATCCAGGGCCTTTGTTCTCCAGGCCAAGCTTCAGATCGATGCCCTGATCAGTCCAGAACGCCTGCAACTCCGGTTCCCGCTTGACGGCATTGGCGCGCATGCCAAAACCGGTCTGCAGCAGGTTCAGCGTGTTTTTGTAGGAGGGACGTCCTTCGGCGGCGTCGCGCGTCTCCTTGCTCACAGGGTTCCCCAGCTGGAGTGGGGATTATCAGTCTTCGGCTCCGTCGGGTGCAGGTTCGGACGGTGAGTCGGTTGAAGCTGAAGATGGACCTTGAACGTCTGCGGCTGAATCCTGGTGTTGCTCGGGGCTGGATTTCACAGTGGATTCAGAGTCAGGGCGGACCCATTTTTTGCCGGACACCCCTGATCGGCCCGACGGTTTGAGCTGGCGAGCCATCCCGCCAATCCCGGATCCAAGACTGCTCGCTGCTTGAGCGAGTTGTTGCAGGTTGGTTGTCCAGTGCTCGAGAGAACCCAGCCGCTCCTGCTCCGCCTCGCTCAGCGCCCGCCATCTCGCCTGGCCCACCTCTACACAGAGGCGGCTGATCAACAGACTGCTGCACAGAACGGCAAGCATGGGCGAACCTCGCAGTTGTTCGCTGTCGGTCACCAACACAAGCCCCAGCAGCAGCACAACCGCCCCCCAGACGCCATCGCGAGGGCGACTGAGTTCCACGGCCAGCAGGGGAAGCAGCAACAGGGCGAGTCCGAGCAGAAGACAGAGATCGCCGCTGAGAGTTGCCAGCATCTGGGATACCGATCTGTCTTCATTCTGATCGCTCCTTAAAGTGCTGAACGAGCCCACCTGGCGGAATTGGTAGACGCGCTGGTTTTAGGTACCAGTGGCTTATGTCGTGGGGGTTCAAGTCCCCCGGTGGGCATCAACTACATCGATCGTTGGTCGACGTCTGTGAAACCCTGTTGCTCTTGGGCGTTGGGAGGTGTGAAAGTTGGTTTTTTTGAATGTTTTTACGGATAATGGTGTTCCATTGCGTCAGTCAAGAATGGATGCTGCCGAACAGTTGCAACGGCTAAATATGGTGCTTGAGGTTGCTCGAGCTAACGGCAATCAATTGTTTATCGATAATATTGAACGTGAAATTGCAGCACTTGAATCTGGAGAAGTATCCCCCATTGTTCAAGACTATCTCACCGAAGAGGAGCGTGGCTGAAGAGGATGAATGGATCCATTTGAAAGTCATGAACGCCATGGGACCATTGACAATTGCTTTGATTTCGCTAAAGCAATGAGCATGCCTTTGCTGCAACTCCAAAA
>CAZJLQ010000262.1:0-2780 GCA_964546675.1 uncultured Synechococcus sp. | reverse complement strand
TCGTCGTGCGCCCGGAGGCAATAGTCGCTGTGCGAGTGGAACCTCAGTTCTCCTCTGTCGATGACGCCTGAGCGGCTCGGCCTGCTTTGGGGCGTCACCGTTTTTGCGGGGGCGGCAGCCCGGCTTCTTGCTGCGGTGTCCGGGTTGCCCGGGGTTGTCCTGTTGCTCCTTTCCGGTCTGCTGATCGGACGTTCCGGTCTTGGCCTTGTGGAGCCCCTGGATCTTGGTCCTGGTCTTGGCACGGTCGTTGGCCTACTCGTCAGCCTGGTGCTGTTCGATGGTGGTCTGAACCTGCGGCTTCCAGGGGACACGATCAAAACAACCGTGCAACGGATCACCGTGCTCCGGTTGTTGATTTCGCTCGGTGCAGGATTGTTGGCTGCCCACTGGTTGGCTGGGTTGAACTGGTCGGTGGCGGCCGTCTACAGCGCGATTGTTCTGGCCACAGGTCCCACGGTTGTGACGCCCCTCGTCCGTCAGATGCGTCTGGCTCCACCGTTGGGTGATGTGCTTGAGGCGGAAGGGCTTGTCCTGGAGCCCATTGGCGCCGTGTTGGCCCTTCTGCTGCTGGAGTTGGTTCTCGGAAATCTCCATGGATGGAGGGAAGTGGCGCTTGGGTTGCTCTCGCGGTTGGGTGGAGGGGTCCTGATCGGTGTCAGCGTGGGTTGGCTTCTTTCCGAGGTGCTGAGCCGGCTGCAGCCTGATCAGGCATCGGGGCTTCCGCTCCAGCTGAGTCTCGGCATGTTGTTTCTCATGTATGGAGTCAGCGAATGGCTTCTGCCTGAATCAGCTCTGCCCGCATCCGTTGCAGCGGGCCTCGTCGTTGGCAGGCGGCCAGCGGCTTACACCGCCGAGCTGGATGTTCTGATTCAGGAGCTCGCGCAACTGGCGATCACGATGTTGTTTCCGTTGCTGGCGGCCGATGTGTCCTGGGCTGAACTGAGTCCTCTGGGTTGGGGCGGGGTGTCCTGTGTGCTGGTCTTGATGCTGCTGGTACGGCCAGTGGCGGTGGGAGTGGCCACCACGGGCTTGCCTCTGGAATGGCGTCAACGCTTGTTTCTCGGTTGGCTCGCCCCGCGGGGCATCGTCACGGCATCCGTGGCCTCATTGTTTTCCATCCGACTCGAGCAGGCCGGAATTCTTGGTGCAGGAAGGCTGCAAGGCCTGGTCTTCCTGACGATCCTGATGACGGTTGGATTGCAGGGGCTCACGGCTCAGCCCCTGGCGAAGTCTCTCGGTCTAATTCACACCGATGAACCCGAAGATTCAGCCAAGACACCGACGGAGTCTGGGCAGGTCCTCGCCGATCTGAGCTAAGAGCGACCAGGTGGTGAGTAAATCAGGGCCCTGCAGTCGTCCGAGCAAAGCGGCTCGAAGTGACTTCATGAGCACGCCTTTTTTCACACCGGCAGCTTTGGCCGCATCACCGAGCAGGATCTGGGGGCGCTCCTTGTCCTTGCCGTCCCAGGGTTGTGCCTGAAGTGCATCGCTCAGATGGTTTAAGGCTGCTTTGGCACCATCGATGGCCAGCTGTTGCTCTGCGTCGGCTTCAAGTGGTGGCTGTTCAAAGAAGGGGCGAGCCTGGTCAACCCCATCCTTGAGGAGCGTGAGAGACGGCCCAAGCAGGGTTGTCAGCTCGAGCATCCAGCCAGGCTCGGCTTCGATCGGCCAACCCTGTGCTGCCCAGAGAGGACTCAGCTGCTCAAGCAGTGCATCGGCGCTGAGTGAATGCAGCACCTGGGCGTTAAGCCAATTGAGTTTGTCCCAGTCGAAACGGGCTCCTGCTTTGTTGACGCGCTCAAAACTGAAGACTTCCGCCGCCTGGTTCAGGTTGAAGCGTTCATCCATTCCTTCGGGTACCGACCAGCCGAGCAGGGTCATGTAGTTGGCAATCGCCTCTGGGGTGTACCCCATGTCTTTGAAGTCGCTGATGGATGTGACTCCGTCACGCTTGGACAGCTTGCGGCCTTCGGCGTTGAGGATCAGCGGAGCATGAGCGAAGGTTGGGACGGGCAGGCCTAGGGCCTCGTAGAGCAACAGTTGTTTGGCTGTATTGGCGATGTGGTCCTCGCCTCGGATCACATGGCTGATGGCCATGGCAGCGTCATCCACAACCACCACAAGGTTGTACAGCGGGTCTCCGATCTGATCGGCTGGGGCACGCCGCGCAATCACCATGTCGCCGCCGAGGTCTGCACCACGCCACTGCATCGGCCCCCGCACCAAGTCACGCCAATGGATGTCGATGTTGTCGTCAATGCGGAACCGCACCACTGCCTCACGGCCTTCGGCTTGATAAGCCGCCACCTGCTCCGCACTCAGATTGCGATGACGGTTGTCGTATCGCGGTGCTTGGTTCGCTGCTTTCTGCGCTTCGCGCATCGCCTCCAATTCATCTTCGCTGGCGTAGCAGCGGTAGGCCAGACCTTGATCGAGCAGCTGTTGAATGGCCGCTCGGTGCTGGTCAACACGTTCGCTTTGGACAACGGGATCTTCGTCCCAGTCGATCCCGAGCCAGCTCAGACCTTCGAGAATGTTGGCGGTGAATTCCGGCTTGGAGCGTTCCTTGTCGGTGTCTTCGATGCGGAGCAGAAAAGATCCCTGCTCGTGGCGTGCATACAGCCAGTTGAAAACGGCTGTGCGTGCCGTACCGATGTGAAGCGTTCCGGTGGGACTGGGTGCCAAACGAACCCGCACCATGCCTTTCGATGAATTGTTGGAAACGGGACCGACGGGGCTCGACCCCGCAACTTCCGCCGTGACAGGGCTGTGCTCTAACC
>CAZJLQ010000261.1:0-2791 GCA_964546675.1 uncultured Synechococcus sp. | reverse complement strand
GCACATTGGGAAACCCCTCGAAGCGCGATGGGAGCACGAACAGCGTTGCGCGCTTGTACCAGTCGGAGATGTTGCCGACGGGTCCGGGCATCAGAAAACGGCGCTGAAGCTCGGGCGCATCACCGAGCTGTGCCCGCAACCGGGCCTGGTGATCGACACCCTGCTGGGGCTGATCCGGTAAGCCCAGCACCACCAGATGCAGCTCCGGAAAGCGGCAGCCCAAGATGGAAAACACAGGGATCAAACGGTCGAATCCCTTCTGGTGAGGCTTGGTTCCAGCCGCAAGAATCACAGGAACATCCGCTGGGAGCCGATCATCGGGACGCAGCCGCGGCTCATGCTCGGGCAGGGGCCAGACCACCGGATTGGGAAGCAACAGCTGGCGGCGTGCACCGCAGTGGCGCCGCAGCCAGTTCCCAGTCGTGCGGGTCTGAACAAGATGCAGATCGGCCCACGGATAGCTGAGTCGTCGCAGCCATCGCCAGGGAAGCGACGGAGGTTTAGCAGGTGGATAGTTCCGTTCCGAAACCAGGCAGCGCAGCGACAATCCACGCGTGGCCAGCAGAAGTTTGACCGCCGGCAACACGGTCACCCCCACCGCCACATCAACGGCCTCGCTGCGCAACAGAGCACGCAAATTCAGCAATCGGGCCGGAAAAGCCCACCAGCCCAACCAGGCAACCCTGCTTGGCAGCGGTGGTTCCTGACACCGCATCAGCCCCTGCGGCAATGGGTACGCATCCCGCTCAGGACCATGACGGGTCACCACAAGCACCCGCCATCCGGCATCACGACACCAGACCGCCCAGCGGAGCAGGGTTCGCTCGGCTCCCCCGAGCTTGAGGGAATCGATCGTGAAGGCGATCGCCGGTGACGAGCCCCGGCTCATGCTGGGGATGCGGTGGTCAGGGGGCGAAGAAAGCGCCACGCCTTCTCGGCCCGCTCCAAGCGCAACTCCGGGAAATAAACGAGCAGGATCGGTTCAACAAAGACATCCACCTCGGGACGACTCTCCGGCTGATCAACAGACCATCGGCAACGCTGCAGCCGTTCCAGCATCTGGTCAGCAAAACCGCGATGGTCTTCCTGCGTGCGCTGGACAACAGGGTCGAAACGTTCGGCATGGCAAGCGCTATGGAGCCGCTCCACATCACTGAACAAGGCTTCGAATCGGAGGCCATCGCCTGAATGCCAGGCCATCACGGCAGCTACCGCGAGGCATCGCATGATGTTCCGGGTCATGCGCGTTGCCGTGTTGCGATCGATTCGAAAGGGGTCGTAACGGCTGGCACAACGTTGGAGGGCCAGGGATGCGTCATCCAACAAGACGTGATCCTCCAGCGCCATCAAGGCCCGCAAGCGGGTGAGATGCGCAGAGATCAAAAGCTTGGCGCGGTTTTCGCGGTTGGGACGAAGACAGCGGTAGGTATCTGGATCAGCATCCAGATTCGTGATGATGGTCCCCAGGGCAGTGGCACAGCGGCGAATCGCGGCAGGATCCTTGGCATCGATCGCCCTGTAGGTGCGCACCACGCGGCAGTAACCGGCGAAGTGCAGCGGCAAGCGTTCGCTTGCCGCCAGCGCATCGAACATCTCGAGCTGATCGCGGCGGTCGCCTGGTCTGGAACCACGTCGAAACAACAACTGGTGCAAAATTTCCGCCTCCCCATCCAGCCGCCAGATCCGTTCGATCAAGCCAACGGCAACGGCATGATCCCCTGCCGCCAAAGCACGGGATGCCCGAGCTGCCAACCAGTCGATGCTGTTGGGCGCAATCCGGAGCAAACGATCCAGCAACGCTGATCCCCAAGCTGGGGAGGTGCATCGCTCAATGATCTGAACGAACGCGAGAGCCGATTGGCCACCAATCCAGGACAAACGCAGCTGCCGCCGCACCCGGTGGTAGGGCACCGCCTGCGGCGGCATCGGCTCAGGTGGCAGCAGGCCATGGCCCCTGAGGCAAGCAACCATGGCGTCGGTACGCCGCTCGTAGGTGAAGTCCCGAGCACGGGCGAGGCGCATGGAACGGCTCGGACCATCGCCGCGTAGCAAGGCTTCAATCGCCCGTTGGAACGCTTCCGGATCCGGTGGACACAAACTGGCGACATCCCCCTGCGCTGCCAGCGATGGAATCGCTGTCGCCACCACAGGACAACCGGCCGCCAGGTACTCGAAAAATTTCATCGGGTCCATGTGCCGGGTGTAGTCGTTCAGCTGCAGGGGCAGCAAAGCGACATCGGCGCAGGAGAGGTAAGCGGGCAGCTCGGCATACGGTCGAGCACCGAGCAAATGAACGTTGGGGTGGGATCGCAACGGCTCGACATCCGTGTCGGGATCCCCAGCTCCAATGGGACCAATCAGCACATAGGTCCAGCTGGGTGTCCGGGCGATCAGAGCCTCAAGCATGACCAGATCGAGCTTGTAGCCATCAATCGCACCGATGAACATCAGGCATGGGCCAGCGATGGACGGCAGATCCGGAGGGGGCGCCAGGGTCTGGTTCAGAGCGGCCCCGAAGTGATCGGCATCGGCAACATTGCCGAACAGATGGGTACCAGCATTCAATGGTGCGAGGGTGCGCTGCAGCTCAGGAGCAGTTGTGAAAACGGCATTCACAGCACCGCAGAGGTCGTGCTCAGCAAGATCGAGAGAGGCCTCTGGCATCCCCGGCTGCGCCTGAATCCGGTCCACGCAGTGATAGATCGTCGCCTGGAAACGGCCGAGTTTGAGATAGAAACGTGTGTTGGGGTTGTAGGTCCACAACAGGGGTCGACGCAGATCGAGGCGTAGA
>CAZJLQ010000260.1:0-2795 GCA_964546675.1 uncultured Synechococcus sp. | reverse complement strand
TATGGCTTTCAGCCCGTAAGCAGATCAGGATCTGAAGGGCATCAGGCTTCCCGACAGCCAGACCATTCAGAGATGATCAAGCCAATTCATCTGCCAAGAGATGAACAGTTGCTCCGTAACAATCAACGCCATCACGATGACCCCCATCTGTTGCGATTAACAAACCACCTGTTGAAACAGACCAATTGTTGAAACAGATCAAGCACCAAACAATCCCTAAACAAAAGCCCACATCAGCGATCTAGATCAACCAAATTGTCACAAGGCCATATCTTCTTTAATGCAAAACAAGCGGGGAATTGGCTGAGAACAACATGAAAAGACTCCTCGCTTTGGAGCACTTCAACGCATCCACACCACGCTGCAGCCTGGCCCCCCATCCCCCTGATCCGCATCGGTGACCCGCTCCACATAGGGCACCGTGTCCAGCCAGGCCCGCAATCCACGCTTCAACTTGCCGGTGCCGATGCCGTGAATCACCCACACCGGGCCGCTGGCGTGACGCAAGTGGTCTTCCACCGCAGCCTCGGCTTCGTGCACCCGCAAGCCACGCACATCCACGGTGTTTCGTGCGGTGCGCACCTGAGCGCCGCCGCCTGTGGCGCTCAGACCCTTCAGCTTCACCACCGGCTTCGCTGGCGGTTCCGGCTTGCGGCCATCCAGGCTTTCCACACCACCCAGCTCAACGGTGGTGCGCATCACGCCGCAACGCACCGTGAGCTGCAATCCGTCATCCGAGATCTCCAGAACATCGCCGGCTTTCCCCAGCGCAAGCAAACGAATTCGATCTCCCACCTGCGGTTTCCAACCCGGATGCTGACGCCGTTCCGGTTCCGGCCGGTGCCGATTCTCCAGTTTGCGCAGACGCTGCCCGGCTCGGCGTGCCGTTTCCCCATCCGCACGGCCATCACGCAAACGTCGGATCAGCGATCGCACCTCTTTCTGCCCCTCACGGATCGACACCTCCAGGCGCTGCCGGCCCTGCTCCTGTCGCTCCGCCGATTGCTGCTTCTGCTTCTGCCAACGCTGGAGAAGCTCTTCATGCAGGAGCTCCGTGCGTGCCAATAGAGCCGCAGCGTCCTCCGCCGCAGACTGCTGCCGCACCCGCTGCTCCTCCAAGCCGCGGATCACGCTGTTGACTTCACCATCTCCAGCTGGTGCCAACAGCTCCTGCGCCTGTTCCAGCACCTGCTGATCCAATCCCAACCGTGTTGCGATCGCCAGTGCATTGCTGCGGCCTGGAATCCCCCACAACAATTCATAGGTCGGTGACAACGTCTCGGCGTTGAACGCCACCGATGCATTTTCAAACCGAGCGTCGCTGTACTTGAGCGCCTTGAGTTCCCCGAAATGGGTGGTGGCGATCGTGAGCCGGGCCCGATTGGCCAACGCTTTCAAGAGCGCGGTCGCCAAGGCCGTTCCTTCACTGGGATCGGTGCCGGCGCCAACCTCATCAAGCAGCACCAACGCCGGTGCCGGTCCCTGCTGCAGAGCCGTAAGGATGCGACTGATTCGCTTTACATGGCCACTGAAGGTCGAAAGGCTCTGCTGCAGCGACTGCTCATCGCCGATGTCAGCAAGCACTTGTGCACACCAGGGCAGTGAGGGCTGGCCGGTGCAGGGGACCAGCATCCCTGCCCGCGCCATCAGCGCTGCCAGACCAATGCTTTTGAGCGTGACGGTTTTACCGCCCGTGTTGGGGCCCGTGATCGCCACCACCCGCAGCTCGGTGGACACCTCAACGGAAATCGGAACCACAGCCGGACCACCAGCCCGCTTCTGCTGCCACACCAACAGCGGATGACGAAGGTTCTGCAACCGGAACGGGGCCTCCTGCTGCGGTTCCAGCCGTGGCACCGATCCCCCCAGCCATCGGCTGTAGCGACCACGCGCCAACGCCAAATCCAGGCGCAACAGCACTCCGTTCAACACGGATAGGGACTCCTGCTGGTTCCCAACCTCCGCACTCAGCTCCTTCAGCACCCGTTGCTCCTCGTCACGGATGCGACTTTCCAGATCCACCAGGCGGTTGCCAAGGGTGAGCACGGAGCGAGGTTCCACGAAGAGGGTGCTGCCCGAAGCCGAACTGTCGTGCACCTGACCGGGCACCTGACTGACGGCACCGGCCTTCACAGCCAACACCGGACGACCGTGACGCTGCGCGATCACTGTGTCCTGGAGGACGGGGCCCAGGCGACGCAGCAACTCCTGCAGTTTGTCGCGACGGTCCTGCCGCAGCCCCTCCCATTGCCGGCGCAAGCCTGCCAAGGGAGCACTGGCACGATCCGCCACACGACCACCCTCTTCAAGGGCGAATTTGAGACGTTGTTCAAGCTCTGGCAGGGTCGAGATCATTTCGATCAGCGCCGTGCAGGCCGGCCGCAGCTCGGGTTCATCGATCTGACGCCGCAGCCGCCGAGCCGTTGCCAGAGTTTCTGCCACCGACAGCAACTCCTCTCCTGACGAGGTTCCCCCCTTACTGCAACGCTGCACAACGGGCCGCAGGTCCCGCACACCTCTGAAGCTGAGCCCCCCCTCAGCAAGGTCATCCAACGTGACCAGCTCGACGGTTTCAGCCAACGCCGTGCGGCTGCTGTGAATGCTGCCGGGCAGGATCAAATCCCGTGCAGCGTCACGACCCATCCGGGTGCAAGCAAAGCTCGACAGGTGTTCACACACCAAAGGCCACTCGAGCAGCTCCAGGGTTTCCTGCTGTGCCCGATCGTTGGCGGACGACAACTCAGGAGCAGTTTGAGGGGATACCACCAGGGGGTTCATAAAGCATTTCAAGCCAG
>CAZJLQ010000259.1:0-2800 GCA_964546675.1 uncultured Synechococcus sp. | reverse complement strand
CTCATGCCCGGACCCGTCGGCAACATTTCCGACTGGTACGAGCGCGCAACGCTGTTCGTGCTCCCATCGCGCTTCGAGGGGTTTCCCAATGTGCTGCTTGAGGCGATGGCGGCAGGTTGTGTCTGCATCGCGACTGACTGCCTCACCGGGCCTGCGGATCTGATCGACGATGGCCGGAACGGCCGCCTGCTTGCTGAGCAGGCCTCTACCGCCGATTGGGTCGAGCTGCTGGACGGATTGCTCGGCGACCCCAGCCAACGCCGTTTTCTTGCCGCAGAGGCCTGCCGGGTGCGGCAGCGGTTCTCTGAAGAGCGCCTGCGCCGTGATTTTCTGGATGCCTTGCACCGGCCAAGCCATGGATGATCTCTGGGTTGTGCTCCCCCACCTCGGCGCCGGTGGTGCACAGAAGGTGGGCCTGCTCGCTGCGGAGCATTTCGCCCAGCAGGGCATGACTGTGCGTGTGGTGTCGTTGAGGCCGGATCACCCCGTGCGACACCGGGTGCCGGACTGTGTCGCTCTGTTGAATCTCGACTTGTCTTCCACGTCGGAGCAGCTGCATCCCTGGCTGAGGGACAGCGACAACCGCGCCTTGCACGCCCGTGCGCGTCGGTTCAGCGTGGCGCAGCTGATCAAGCTCCGCCGCGGTTGTCTCCGACTGATCACCCTGCTGCTCTTGCAGGGGGTCCAGCTGATCTTGCCCTGGATCGATCGCCGTGTGCAGCCCGGTCGAGACGGGGGATTGACCGCTCTGCTGCATTACTGCATGGGCAGTTTCGGCGGTTTGCGTTACGTCCGTCTCCGGCAGCTGTTGCGCGAGCGTCGACCGAGACGCGTGTTGGCCCTGCTCTCCAAGACCAACATCCTCTGTTGTGCAGCGGCCTGGGATCTCCCCATTCACTTGGTGGTTTCGGAGCGAAACGACCCGCGGCTGCAGGTGATGGATCCGCTGTGGCGACGTCTGCGGCGGATCTACTACCGCCGCGCTGATGTGGTCACCGCCAACACTGAGGGGGTGCTGCGGGCCTTGCGCGGCATGGGGCATTGGACCCGCCTTGAGTTGCTGCCGAATCCTTTGCCAGCCGGTGTTCTGCGTGACGACAGCGCCCCATCGGAGCAGCGTCGTTCCGAGGAGGTGCTGGCGGTTGCCCGTTTGGTGCCCCAGAAGGGCCTGGATCTGCTGATCCGCGCCTTTGCCGCCCTGCCTGAATCGTTGCGTTCCGGCTGGCGGTTGACCCTGGTCGGTGATGGTCCTGAGCGCCAGGCCCTGTCCGATCTGGCGCAGGCGTCCGGCATCGCTGACCGGGTGGTGTTCGAGGGCTTTCGGTCAGATCCGGTCGTGTTCATGGCACGCGCCTCGATCTTTGCGCTTCCCTCTCGTTTCGAGGGCATGCCCAATGCGCTGCTGGAGGCGATGGCGGCGGGCCTGCCATCGGTTGTGAGCGATGCGTCGCCCGGCCCTCTGGAGATGGTGAGCGATGCTGTCCATGGCCTTGTGGTTCCCAAGGAGGATCATGCGGCGTTCGCCAAGGCGCTTCAGACCCTGATGGCTGATCCCCAGATGCGGCAACGGCTCGGTGGCGCAGCGCGTGAGAAGTTGCGGAGCCTCGACTGGCCGGAGGTGGAGCCCCACTGGCGTTCCGTGCTGGCGTTGCCGTCGAGCTGATGGAGGCCGCTGACGATCGGGACCACCTGATGGTGTTCGCGCCCACCCGACGGGCGGCCAGTGAGACATTTATCCGCGCCAATCTGGCTGGTTTGCCCTTCCGGGTCACGGCCTATTTCGGCGATGAGCGCCCCTGGTTCCAGCCGTTGCGACTCCTGTATGGCTGGGCGATTCTGCTCAGCAAAGTGCTGACCCGGCTGCGGCTGCTGCGGGCCGCAGGCTTACCGGGGGCTGGGCTGGCTTGGCTGTTGATTCAGCGCGATCGTCCAGCGGTGGTGCTGGCTGAATTCGGATTTGAGGCCGTGCGCGTGATGGAGGCCTGCCGATGGAGTTGTCTGCCGCTTGTGGTGCACTTCCGGGGCTCGGACGCCTCGGCAGAGGATCGCATCGGTGTGCTCAGCACCCGCTATCGCCGCCTCTTCCGCATCGCTGATGGGGTCATTGTGAAATCCAGCGCGATGGCGGAACGCCTCATTGGGCTGGGGGCGCAGCGTGATCGAATCATCGTCAGCCCGTCCGGAGCGAACACCGAGCTGTTTTATGGCAGTGCACCGTCTGCGCATGGGCCGCTCTTGCTTGCCGTAGGACGCTTTGTGGCGAAAAAAGGCCCGCTCCAAACCCTGGAGGCCTTTCGTCGTTGTTTGCAGCAGCTCGGCTCACCCAGCGAGCCGATGCTTTGGATGGTTGGTGAAGGCCCGCTGCTGAGCCGCGCCAGGCAGTTTGCCGTTGAGCAGAACATGCAGGGGCAGGTTCGTTTTCTCGGCTGTTGCGGACAGCGGGAGGTGGCTGATCTGATGCGGCAGGCGAGAGCGTTCGTACAGCATTCCTGTGTCGCTCCTGACGGCGACAGCGAAGGAAGCCCCGTGGCGGTGATGGAGGCTCAGTTGAGTGGACTTCCGGTGATTGCAACCCGGCATGCCGGCATCCCCGACGTGGTGATGGAGGGAGAGACGGGCCTCCTGGTGGAGGAGGGTGATGTGGAGGCGATGGCGATGGCGATGCTGCGGCTCATCGACGATCCGGAGCTGGCAGCACGCTTTGGACGGGCGGGGCGCCAGCGGGTTCTGCAGAAATTCACCGTGGCGCATCACCTGCAGCAGGTCAGCGAGCTTCTGCATCGTGTTCAGACAAGAGCCG
>CAZJLQ010000258.1:0-2804 GCA_964546675.1 uncultured Synechococcus sp. | reverse complement strand
GAGGTCGTAAAGCTCGTTGAACAGAGCCATCCTCAGATTTTCAGGAATCTCTCCGTAGTTCAAAACCGGCGCCTGCCACCGATCGATGCGTTCGCGCCACGACATCCAGTCCCGCAAAGCTTCAGCAGCGATGGCAGCAGCGTTCTTGCCGTCCGTTCCGAAAAAGTCGGTGTAGCGGCGCCGTTCAGCAACGCCCGTGGCAAACGCCGTCACCGGAAGATCCCAACTGATCACTACCGGAATCTCGCGGGATTCACCTGGTGCCAATGTCAGTTTGATGGCCATGGCCGCACTGACCTGCTCTCCAGGGCGGCTGGCTCGATCATTGTTGCTGTCGGGGACACGGCCATCCGATGCGAAAGGGCCCCAGATCTCTGCGCCATCACCCGTGGGATCCCAGCGGCTGCAGCGTGTGATTTCGACACCTTCAAGGTGATCAGGGACGGCAAGACACCACTGACCCTGACCTTCCGCAACGGAGTCCGATCGTTGACCATCGAGAATCAACCCGGTGCAACCCAACGCATCAACCCAGCGGTTGCGATGGCCTGCTGATGATCCGATGGCCGGGGCGTAATTGTGTTCCGGACTGCCGTCATCACGGAAATGGACTTCCGCTGAGGCATCGGTGTTGGTGAACCAACCCAGCATGTTTCTCCAACTCACCAAAATGGAGAGCTCAAGAGGCTTTGCACTGGGGTTGCTGAGCTGCCAGCGAAAAACAGCAACGGGATAGCTCGTGCGCTGATAGTCACCTGGAATGATCGGGCTGAAGGCTTCGCAGGTGATTGCCGCGGCAAAAACACCGTCGTATCGGGTCCAGCTGAGGGGGTATCGCGCTGCGTAGGTTCCCGTGTTCAGCTCCTCAGTGCTGCCGGGATACCAACTCCATGACTTCAGCGGCTCTGCAGCACCATCACGGGAATCATCACGATCAGGAGTCGTGGCCAGGGCATGGGCACGTTTCTTCTCCCCCTGACATTCCCAGATCGCGAATTGGCAGTCGGGAACGGTTCCGAACCAATGTTCACCACCATCGAGGTGCCAAAGGTTGAAATCTCCACGAGAACTGCGTCCGATGCAGCCTGCACCAAAACCACCAAGCGGCATCCCATGCCAGGGACCATCATCAAGGTTGCTGGCATAGCGGACGCCGTAAGGCTCGTCCCATCCCAAACCAAACGGTCGACTCCAGCTTGCCGCTGGAACCTGCCAAGCACTGGAACTGGAACCACGGCGCAGCAGTCCGCGCAGGGCGGGCAAACCCAAGGAAGCCATGGAACATCTCACAGTCGCCCCAGATTGCCAGAGGTGAACCGTTGAAAACAGTGGCTAAAACAGCTCAGATCCCCATGAATCAGTTCGGGCGCGTCGGTAGGTGAAAGCGCTTTGCTTCAAGGCTCATGCCCCGTCTGTTCCGCATCGACCAGTGCATCAAGAGTGACCGCCGTGCGAACAAGGGCCTGATAGCGCTGGAGCGTGCGACGGTTTTTGTCCAACCACAACGCCGGCTCTCCTGCATGACCTGCAGCTGGCAGCTCCTCGTCCATGAGCGGCAGCTCCTCTTCCCGGGACACCAAAGCGACGAGAAGCTCATGGAGACGTTGCCGTCGATCGGAATTCATGGAGCGGGATTGTTGTGCCATTCACATGCAAATATTGAACATCAGAACAACAACGCCTGCACATCAACGCCTGAAACTCCACTGTACGACGATAAAAACACCACAACAATCCATTCCATCGGCCTTAGCTTGCTCAAGGTAATCAAGCTGAGGACACGCACTTTTCTCGAACAAGAATACATTAAGCGAAACAATCTAAAACCATCAAATCGGTTCAATAAAGACCCCAAAAACATTTGAAAACCGTTACACGAACTAAAGAGATCGTTCTGTTTCAAGCAAAGCATTGAGAACATTTTCGGAAGACTCTTGCAGCATCACAGGTCGAGGTTGATAAGAGCCAGCCTGCTGAATTCGTTGAGCAATTGGATGGCATGCTGCCTCCCAGCTCGTGAGACCCAGTTCTTCATAGATTCGCTCAAGAGATTCGAGGGGTGAATCACAAAGATCCTCATAGGTGAGTTCCGCAAGCTGACCATTGGGAATCAGATGGCGGGATGCCTCAAAGGCCTGCATCAATTCCATATACGAGTAAAATGTTTCCTTGACCTGAGTCACTTCGTCAGGCAAATTCTGCAAACCCACCAAGGCAGCCAAGTTCTGTTTCACTTGAACGAGTGAACGAATTGAATCCCTGGGTTTCCTCTTCAAAACAATAAAACGAACACCTGGAAACAAACGCAGCAAAAGAGGAATTCGGGCGCTGTGTGCTGAATTTTTGATCAGCAAATGCCCTTTACCTGCTCCATCTTCAAACCAGGTTAGGCGAGCGAAATCAAGGAGATGCTGTTCGAATTCTGCCGACTGATTCAGAACGAAATCACGAAAACATCGTCTATATAACCTGGGAAATGCCAATCCTGCCATGTTGGTTTCGATGGTCAATCTCGCCAGGCCGACTTCATCTTCCTGAGGATCATCTGCACCCCATGGAACATTGTCAATTGGACGAATTGACGTCATCAAAGAGGGAAGAAACCAGCGAATCCATGGCTTCAGTAGCAGCGCCACCTGGGGAGCCATCGTGAGTCGGTTGCGTGCGGTTGCAGCGCTTGGGTCACAGGCGAGCAGTTGATGAAGGAACGTCGTCCCACTCCTCCAATGCCCGATCACAACAACCGGATCTCTGGGCAGCGTGAGGCGGCGCAGCCGGCGCCCGAACAGGATCAGCTGCAGCCA
>CAZJLQ010000257.1:0-2819 GCA_964546675.1 uncultured Synechococcus sp. | reverse complement strand
GATGGGAGCTTCAGCCTTCGCAGCGGCCATTTCGGGGAAGCGTTCCACAACTCGCTTGGTGCGCTCAATGAAGCCAAGGCGAAATTCGCCCTGCCCGCCCAGTTGCACCGCTTCAGGGGACAGCCGCTGAGCGTGCTCGATGTCTGCGTGGGGCTTGGCTACAACAGCGCGGTTGTACTGGAGGATTGTCCTGAGCCAGCTCCTCAGCTGCAGTGGTGGGGCTTGGAGCTGGATCGCCGTCCCCTGGACCTTGCTCTCAAGCGCAGCGACTTTCAGAAACTCTGGACGCCCACGGTGCTGGATCGACTCGAGGCACTTCGTGATCGAGATGGCTGGTCGAGCACCGACGGCACGGGAACGATGCTTTGGGGAGATGCGCGACAAACCCTCGACCGCATCCCCCCCGAGCGTCGCTTTGACCTGATCCTGCTGGATGCCTTCTCCCCGGGGCGCTGCCCAGAGCTATGGAGTGAGGAGTTCCTGCATGCCCTCGCAGCACGTTTGACGCCTGGCGGCCGGCTGCTCACCTACAGCCGAGCAGCAGCGATTCGCGCCAGCCTGCGACGTGCCGGACTCGATCTCTTTTCTCTTCTGCCGGCCCCCGGGGAACGACCGGGATGGAGCAGCGGCACCCTCGCCGTGCAGCAGGGAACCAAACCCATCCCCGACAACGGACCGGGTTGGCGCCCCTTCAGCCAGATGGAGGAGGAACACCTGCAGACGCGGGCGGCGATCCCTTTCCGTGACCCAGGCGGCACCGATTCCAGCAACACGATCCTGCAGCGCCGATCCGAGGAACAACAACGCTGCAGCCTGGAAGCCACCAACGCCTGGCAAAGGCGCTGGACAGACAACCGCTCAAAACAAGGGATCAACTGCCATTGAGGCTCAGACCTCAAGGTTGAGCATTGATTCCAAGATCGAGAGAAGAAACCCCTAACCGAGGGGAGATTTGGTTTGTTGTCGTCCTGAGTGTCAACGGTGTTGAGATGTTCATCGATGCCTCAATGCTGAGCCAAGGCATTCACCGAAGACCTTGTGAAAACAGAACGCTTGAAAACCAAGCCTGTGAAGGATTGCCTGGACCTAATTGCTGGACCTGATTGACGAGAACGAATTGGAAGGAACTGATTCATGCCGTTAACACGCTTAGCGAATCGGACAGCTCAGCCACTAAACCTTTATGGGTAGCTTTTTTTACATTTAGCGTCAAAAATCCTGTGGTTGCCAGATCATCCCAGCTGATCACCGGGCTCAACGGATCCAGGGCCCGCTTCATCATGACGACCGTTGAACCACCACGACCGTCGCTTTGCGCTGGCCACAGGGGACTGAGACACCTGCTCAATCGCCACGGGCTCTGATGCCCCCTGGAGTGATTGCTGGTTGTTCAGCTCAGCCTCAAGAAACAAACTGATCACCGAAAAAGCGAGAATCAGCAGCACACTCGCCACGAGATAAACCACTGATTTGGCGACACGTGCATCCTGTTCTGATTGAAGTGAAGCCATGTCAGACGTATTAATTGTCGACAGCGGAGCGACAGTATCTTCAAAACACGCACAACAACAGTACAAATTACTTTTCGAATAAAATAATTACAGAACAACAAAAAAAGAGATCAAGATTTTTGAGCTCAACTCCAGATCAACAGCCTGCTGCCCTGAAGCTTCCGGGATCGGAGTGGTGCCGGTAGATTCCGGCCGTCTCACCACTCTTCAACATGCTTGCCGTTGCCGTTCTGGCTGCAGGAAAGGGAACGCGCATGAAGAGCGCCCTACCGAAGGTGCTGCAACCACTGGCGGGATCCACGCTCGTGGAGCGGGTTCTCGCCAGTGCCCGCCAGCTCAAGCCTGAACGCAGGCTATTGATCGTGGGCCATCAGGCTGAGCGCGTGGAAGAGCAGCTCGGGGGCTCCGGAGAGCTGGAATTTGTGCTCCAGCACCCCCAGAACGGCACGGGCCATGCCGTGCAGCAACTTCTGCCTGTGCTCGGAAATTTCGATGGTGAACTGCTGGTGCTGAATGGCGATGTGCCCCTGCTCCGGCCGGAAACGGTTGAATCCCTGGTGCAACGCCACCGCAGCAGCAACGCCGATGTCACGCTGTTGACAGCTCGTCTTGACGATCCAACCGGATACGGCCGCGTGTTCGCTGATGAGAATGGACGGGTCAGTGGCATCGTGGAACATCGCGACTGCAGTGAGGAGCAACGCAGCAACAACCTCACAAACGCGGGGATTTATTGCTTCAACTGGGCGAGGCTGTCAGCCGTGCTGCCTCAACTGAGCACCGATAACGATCAGGGGGAGCTCTACCTCACAGACACGGTTGAGATGCTCTCCAACGCCATGCACTTTGAGGTTGACGATGCCGCAGAAGTGAATGGCATCAACAACCGCAAACAACTGGCCCAATGTGAAGCCTTGCTGCAGCAACGGTTGCGGGACCACTGGATGGACCAGGGCGTCACGTTCGTCGATCCCTGCAGCTGCACCCTGAGCGAACACTGCAGCTTCGGACGCGATGTTTTGATCGAGCCGCAAACCCATCTCCGCGGCAACTGTCAGATCGGAGACAACTGTCGCTTGGGCCCGGGCAGCTTGATCGAAGATGCCAACCTCGGTGTCTCCGTTGAGGTTGTGCATTCCGTGGTGCGTGGAGCGGTCGTTGGCGATGCGGTGAGCATCGGCCCCTTCGCCCACCTCCGACCCGCCGCCGACATCGGCAAGGGATGTCGCATCGGGAACTTCGTCGAAGTCAAGAAAAGCCGTCTTGGGGATGGCAGCAAGGTGAATCACCTCAGCTACATCGGAGATG
>CAZJLQ010000256.1:0-2822 GCA_964546675.1 uncultured Synechococcus sp. | reverse complement strand
AGATGCTGGTGCTGTTGATGCGCCAGGGGCGGTCTGAGCTTCTCCACCAGGATCCTGTCCTGTAATTGCAGCGTTGGCAGCATCGAGCCGGATGGGATCCAGCGGGGCTCGATCACCAGCCAGCGCAACAAAAGCGCCACAAGTGCCCAGAGGATCAGGCTTCTCCAGAACCCTTGTGGCGAATCAGGACGTTGCTCGTTGGAAGACGGTGTCAACTGGATCTCGTGGCCACTGAAAGTCTGATGCTTCATCGCGACGGTGGCTCCGTTGGATCAGTGCAACGGATTCCATTGGCTCAACGAACCCAAGCCCAGCACCACCCGGCTGTGCTTAACCACAATCTCGTCCTGCGGGCAAACAGGACTTGATCGGTAATCGAGTACCCCTCCTGGGAGGCATCAATGTCTCAACGGTCGGATCGAATCACACTGGAAACAGAAAAGACTTTTTGATCAAAGGAACGTCGAAGGGAAAGGCGTTATGCATGATTTCTTGATTGGCGTCTGGTTGTTGAAGAGTCTGAAGTTGCTTAAGCGGATCCTCGGTTGCTTGCGTGCCTGGGAAAGGAAGCGATTCAACTGTGCAATAACGAAATGTTTTTCAGCAACTTCATCTCTCATGCCGGAGGGTTGGACTGCACAATATTCACCCTGGAACGATGCCGATCATTGTTTGAATTCGTTCAATCCAAAATACAAATCTGCGTTCATCAAACCACTGAACCCTTGTGAAAGTTTGAATGGCTGCATCAAAGATTTCTTGCTGCTCGGCAGGGCCTGATCGATCAGTGTTGATCCCATGCGGCTCCAGGCCTCAAAGCAGGCCACACGAGTGATCTTGAATTTCAGCTCGTTGCCTCGCGCTGCTTTGGGTTGTTTGTTCGATCAAGACGTTGCAGCAGGATTGAAGAAGTAGGAGCTGGTTGTCTGTCGGTTTCACGCGCCAATCTGCAGGCTGCGATTGCGCTGGTTCAGTCGCTGATGCGCCAGGGCCTGCGTCGGGTTGTGCTTTGTCCAGGCAGTCGGTCTGGTCCCCTTGCCGTGGCATGCGGCCTCATGGCGGCTCGTACGGACCTTGCTCTATGCACAGCCATTGATGAGCGATCAGCGGGATTTCTGGCGCTCGGGCTGGCCACTGCTGAAGGCCGTGCCGTCGCGGTGATCACAACATCCGGCACAGCTGTGGCCAATTTGCTTCCCGCTGCAGTCGAAGCCGATCGCTCCTGTCAGCCGCTGCTGCTTCTCACCGCCGATCGTCCGTCTCGACTGAAGGGCTGTGGGGCTAACCAGACCGTCAATCAGGAGGACTTTCTCCGCCCAGCCTGTCGATGGTTCGATTCCGGTCCCCTCGATGGTTTGCATCATGCTGATGCTGTTGCTCTCGAGGCTCTAAGCCAGCGCTGCTGGCTGAATGCCCATGCTCCTGAGCGGCTCCCGCCTGGGCCGGTCCACTGCAATCTTCCCTTGGAGGAGCCCTTGCATGCACCCCTGGTGGATCAACAGGCTGTTCTTCAGCAGCTGTCCGCCATCGCTTCTCCAGCGGCGGTGCTGCTCTCTGCTCACAACGACGCTTGCAACTCCACCGCGGCTAACTCGACTGCGTGCATCCCTGGCCTCGACCCCAGCAAGCCAGGTGTTGTGGTGGCAGGGCCGTGGCGCGGGCTTGCCTCCCATCTTTCTGCTTTTCAAGAGGCCTTGGCGCATTGGTTGCAGATCAGTGGTTGGCCTCTCTTTGCTGATCCCCTGGCTCGATTCCCCCTTGAGCATCCGCAACGCATCCACCACTGGGAGTTGCTGCTCTCCAAGGAGATGGCGTATCCCGCAGATTGTCAGGTGCTTCGCCTTGGCCCTTTGCCGGCCAGTCGTCGGCTGGAGCAATGGTTAAGCGATCATTCCGGCAGCCAGGTTCTGATCACCGAAGCGGAGTCCCGTCCGCTGGATCCGTGTCGTAAGGCTGTGCAGTGGAGCGGCGGCTTAGTCGCTTGGTCAGCAGCGATGCAGGAACGGCATCCAATCCACGAATCTGCGTCCTCAGCGCCGTCTTGGCTTCAGGGGTGGCGGCTGAAGGACCAGGCGATTGCGCGTTACCTCGACACAGGTCTGCCTGCTGTCGGTGCTTGTTCGGAGCCTGCCTTGGTTCGTCAGCTCGCTGGGCTCCTACCAGTTGGCTTTCCAATGATGTTGGCGGCCAGTTCCCCCGTTCGCGACTGGATGATCTGGACAGGGAAGCAGGGGGTTCAGCGTGATTGCTACGGATTCCGTGGGGCTTCAGGGATCGACGGCACCCTTTCGCTCGCCATGGGTTTGGCGATGGTGCGGGGCCCCCTTGTTCTTCTCACGGGAGATCTTGCCTTGCTGCATGACAGCAATGGCTGGCTGCATGCCGCTCAACAAAGCATTCCGTTGTTGGTGATCCTGATTGACAACAACGGGGGTGGAATCTTTCAGCAGCTACCGATCGAATCGTTGCCTGATCGTTTTGAACAGTTGTTTGCGATGCCCCAGCAGGTTGATCCCCTGGAGTTGGCAGCAGCTCATCGGATTCCAGGTCGGGTTGTGTCCTGTCTTGAGGATCTCGATGTAGCCCTCGACTGGGGGCTTGCCCAGCAGGGTCCTGCCCTGTTGCGGATTTGCACCAACCGCCAAGGTGATGCCGAGCTCCGCCAGCAGCTCAGGGTTCAACTGCCCTGATGCTGATGTTGCTCGGATCAAGGCGGTCCATCCAAGCGTTTACAACAAAAAAGCAGTCGCACATGGTGGTGCAACTGCCTGAGGGTGTGCTGCGCGGGAGTTCAACCTCCCGCGGTGGATGGAAACACCAAT
>CAZJLQ010000255.1:0-2833 GCA_964546675.1 uncultured Synechococcus sp. | reverse complement strand
ACACAACTTCAATCCGGCCCGCATCTTCATGGGTGATGGGGGGTCCTACTTCCTGGGATTCACCCTTGCTGCGATCAGCATCGTCGGCCCGGCCAAGGGGCTCACCACGGTCAGCTTGTTGCTGCCATTGCTGATCCTTTCACTGCCTCTGGCCGACATGTCAGCGGTGATCATGGGCCGTCTGCGCGAAGGGCGTTCGCCCTTCCATCCCGATCGCCGACATCTCCATCACCGCCTGCTCAGAGCGGGGTTCAGCCATCGCCGCACCGTGCTGCTGATCTACGTGTTCACCCAATGGCTTGCCGCCTTAGCCCTTGTTGTGGCGAACGCTGAGATGCGTTTTCTGTGGCTGGCTCTTGCCTCGGCGATTCTTGTGGCAACCGTCGTGATCAGTCGCCGCCAATTGCAAACCGAATTGGCCTTGCGTGAAACCTCACCGATGGCTCCAGTCGAACCGCGTGACATCGCTTCGTTCAGCGATCGACATGGCTGAGCCCAGGGTTGAAATCCTCTGCGTTGGCACGGAGCTTCTGCTTGGGGACATCCTCAATGGCAATGCCAGGTGGCTTGCAGAGCAGCTCGCTGCGCTTGGGCTGACCCACTACCGCCAGACGGTTGTCGGGGACAACATGGAGCGTCTGAGTGCGGCCGCGCTCGAGGCGGCATCCCGGTGTGATGTGCTGATCACAACCGGTGGTCTTGGCCCCACCCCCGATGACCTCACCACGGCAGCGTTGGCGGCGGCATTCGGTTCGTCGCTCGAGGAACGCGGAGAGCTTTGGCAGGAGATCAGGGCCAAACTTGGAGCGAATGGGCGTCCGGTCGCGGAAAGCAACCGCCGTCAGGCCTTCCTCCCTCGGGGGGCCGAGGTGTTGCCCAACCCGGTTGGCTCGGCTCCCGGAATGATCTGGACCCCCCGCACGGGCTTCACCCTCTTGACGTTTCCAGGGGTTCCGTCCGAGATGCGGGCGATGTGGTCCGCAACAGCGGAACCGTGGTTCAGAGCTCATCAGGGAGGCTCTGGAGTGTTGGTGAGCCGTCAGCTCCGTTTCACTGGGATCGGTGAATCCACCCTGGCTGAGCAGGTTTCTGACCTGCTGGAACTAGAGAATCCGACGGTTGCTCCCTACGCTGCCCTTGGCGATGTGAAGCTGCGCCTGACGGCCCGTGGCGAGAATGAGGCTGTTGCTTCGCGCCTGCTTGATCCTGTTGAACAGGAGTTGCGTGAGCGATTCGGGCCGCGTTGCTACGGCCTGGATACCGACACGTTGCCCTCGGTGGTGCTCCGGATGCTGCGTGATGCCAGCGAAACCCTGGCTGTTGCCGAATCCTGTACAGGTGGTGGACTGGGCGCCGCCCTATCGGCGATCCCCGGCTGTTCTGATGTCTTTCAGGGTGGCGTCATCGCATATTGCAACGCTGTCAAGCAGTCGTTGCTGGCTGTGCCGGCTGATGCTCTCTCCGTCCATGGAGCGGTGTCGGAGCCGGTGGTGCGGGCCATGGCCTGCGGAATCCGGGATCGGCTCGGAACGGACTGGGGTGTGGCTGTCAGTGGGATCGCAGGTCCCGGTGGTGGTTCGGAGGACAAGCCCGTGGGCATGGTGTACCTGGCGGTGGCGGGTCCGGATGGCTGCGAGGCGACGCTGGAACGGTTTGGCTCCCGTCGGGGACGGCAAGCCATTCAGCAGCTCAGTGTGATCCGCTCCCTTGATCGGTTGAGGCTTCGCTTGCTCTCACGCAGCTAGTGTTTTCTGTCCCTGCAGCTGCGCTGTTGAGTTCGGGCACCCTCTACGACAAGGTCTGGGAATTGCATCGGGTGGATGATCTCCCCGGGGGTTCAACGCAGCTGTTCGTTGGTCTGCACCTGATTCATGAGGTGACGAGCCCACAGGCGTTCGCCGCGCTGCGGGACAAGGGCTTGACCGTGCGCTGTCCCGAGCGGACCGTGGCCACGGTGGATCACATCGTTCCCACCACCACTCAGGCGCGCCCCTTCAACGATCCTCTGGCTGAGGAGATGTTGAGCACGTTGGAGCGGAACTGTCTGGAGTACGGCATCCAGCTCAATGCGATTGGAAGCGGCCGTCAGGGCATTGTTCATGTCATTGCCCCCGAACTGGGCCTGACCCAGCCCGGTATGACCGTGGCCTGCGGTGATTCGCACACTTCCACCCATGGTGCTTTCGGAGCGATCGCCTTCGGGATCGGCACCAGTCAGGTGAGGGATGTGCTCGCCAGTCAGAGCCTGGCCATGAACAAGTTGAAAGTCCGGCGCATCCGCGTTGATGGCCGTCTGGGCAAGGGAGTCAGCGCCAAGGATCTGATCCTGCATGTCATCCGCACGCTCGGGGTGAAAGGGGGAGTGGGCTTCGCCTATGAATTCGCCGGCACGGCGATTGAGGCCCTGTCGATGGAGGAGCGGATGACCCTTTGCAACATGGCGATCGAGGGTGGTGCCCGTTGCGGTTACGTGAATCCGGATCAGATCACGTTCGACTACCTGCGTGGGCGGCCCCATGCTCCCTCCGGTGAATCCTGGGACCGGGCAGTGCAGTGGTGGAGCAGCCTGGCCAGCGATGCCGACGCCGTGGTTGATGACGAGGTGGTGTTTGATGCCGCTCAGATCGTTCCCACCGTCACGTGGGGGATCACCCCGGGGCAGGGATTGGGCATTGATGAGCGGATCCCCTCGCTTGATTTGCTGGATCCGGCGGATCGCCCGATCGCCGAAGAGGCTTACCGCTACATGGATCTCCAGCCCGGTACCGCCATCGCAGGAGTGCCGGTGGATGTCTGTTTCATCGGTAGTTGCACCAACGGACGTCTCAGCGAT
>CAZJLQ010000254.1:0-2852 GCA_964546675.1 uncultured Synechococcus sp. | reverse complement strand
TCGCTGCTGCTTGGCTGCCCGCGATTTTTGTTCCCATCACCGGAATCGTCTTTCCTGCAGTGTTCATCGTTCTGGTTGGTCGAGTGATCACCGCTGCCGAGTGACCGCAGGCTGCGGATCTCCACAAACCATCAGCATTTCCAGCACATGACCGTCACTCCCGTTTCCGATCCCTGCGTCGGCAACCTGGCCACTCCGGTGAACAGCGGGTACTTCATCAAGGGTTTGATCAACAATCTGCCCCTGTACCGCCCAGGCATTTCACCGAATTTCCGCGGCCTTGAAACCGGTGCAGCCTTCGGCTACCTCCTGTTTGGCCCCTTCACCATCTGCGGCCCGCTGCGGAACACGGAATACCAGCAAACCGCTGGGCTGCTGGCTGCAATCGGTGCCGTTCACATTCTCAGCCTGCTCTTCCTGCTCTACAACCAGCCTGGAAAGCAGCCAAACATCCCCCCTTCGGATGCGACCGTTGAGAACCCACCGTCTGATTTGTTCACCCGCACGGGATGGGCAGATTTCACCAGTGGCTTCTGGCTTGGTGGCTGCGGTGGCGCAGTTTTCGCCTGGTTCCTCTGCAACACCGTGCACGTTCAGGATCTGTTCAAGATCGCAGCTGGAGTGTGGAGCGTCGGCTGAACCAGAGCTGATCAGCGCCAACTGACACCAAATCCGATCGGATCAACCCCTGGGAGGCGAAACACGTCATCCAGGGGTTTTCTGCTGCCAAGATTCCGCAGCATGTTGAAAGCTCTCACCGGTGCGGTCGCTCTCTCAACCGTTTCTGCGCCGACCGGTGTTCACCATTGTGTGCAGCCTGCTGATTGTGCTGGCGGGGCTGATCGCTCTTCTGGGCCTTGGCCTTGAGGACCTGCCCCAGCTCGCTCCGACGCGCGTGAGTGTGCGGGCTGTCTTTCCTGCTGCCTCACCGGAAGTGGTGGAACAGAGCGTGACCACCGTTCTGGAGCAACAACTCAACGGCCTGGAAGGGGTCGACAGCATTTCATCCACCAGTCGACAGGGCGGCACGAGCATCAGCCTGCGCTTCAGCGAAGGAGATCCCGAACTGAATGCCATCAAGGTGCAGAACGAGGTGAATCTGGCGACGCGTCGCCTGCCGCCATCGGTCTCACGTCAGGGGCTGCAGGTGAATCGCTCCTCCGAGGATCTGCTCATGATCTTCGGATTCAGTCATCCCGAAGGGATGTACGAGCCGACCTATCTGAGGGGCTGGTTGGATCAGACCCTGCGGGACTCGCTGCTGAGCGTGCCGGGGGTGGGCAGGGTGAGCATTTTCGGCGGGGATGATCTCGCCTTCCGTTTGTGGCTGGATGCCGAACGCCTGGAACAGGCCAATCTCACAATCGGAGACGTGACAAGAGCCTTAGCCGAACAGAATGTTTTGGCGGCGATCGGCAACCTTGGCGCTTCGCCAGCCCCTGCAGGGCAGATGATCAGCCTTCCCGTGGAAGCGGAAGGCAGGCTCCGCAGCGAACAGGACTTCAACAATCTTGTGCTCCGTCGTCTGAACGAGGGGGGAACGCTGCGACTGCGAGACGTGGGTCGGGCCGAACTGGGTCAGAAGCGCTACGGCCTCACTGGCATGAATCTGCAGGGGGAGCGCTCGATGGCCATCGGTGTCTACCAACGGGACGGCGCCAATGCCCTCGAGGTGAGCCGCCAGGTGAGAGAGCAGCTGGACAGCCTGGAGCCAAGCTTTCCTCCTGGGCTGGAGATGCAGCTGATCACCGACGTGGCCGACACGGTGCAGGCCAATCTGGACCGCACCTTTTCGACCCTGCGGGACGCAGTCCTGCTGGTACTCGTCGTTTTAGTGCTGATGTTGGGGAGATGGCGGCTGGCAATGATTCCCGGCATCGCCGTTCCTGTGGCCCTGATCGGCAGCCTGATGGTGGTCCGCTTCAGCGGTTCACAGCTCAACAGCCTGATCCTGTTCGGATTGGTCTTGGCCACTGGGATCGTTGTGGACGACGCCATCGTGGTGAGCGAAGACATCGCCGGGCGGATCGAACGGGGTGACCGCCCCCAGGATGCGGCGGAAGATGCCATGGCGGAACTGGCCAGTGCTGTGGTGGCCACCTCGCTTGTTTTGGCAGCCGTCTTTCTGCCCGTGCTCCTGATCCCAGGGTCCATCGGTCGTCTCTATCAACCGATCGCCCTTGCCATCAGCGGGGCCATTCTTTTTTCCACGATCAACGCGCTGTCGTTCACGCCAATGGCCTGCGCTCGAGTGCTTGGACCGAAGGGAGGGTCCTTACCGCAACCAGTCCGGCGGTTCAGTGAGCAGCTCCGCAGCGGGATGCGCTTCCTGCAGAGCCGCTATGCAGGCGTGCTGGTTCCATGCCTGAAGCAGGGGCGTTTGGTGGTGATGCTGCTGCTCTTGGGCCTGCTGATTACGGCAATCGGCTTGGCCACCATGCCAACGGCGTTCATCCCGAATGAAGATCAGGGGCAAATCCGGGGGTACTTCAGCCTTCCGGAAGGAGCTGGCCTTGAGCGCACCACTGCGGTGATGAAACGGATTCAGTCCGTTGTCGCGAAGGAGCCACTGGTTCGCTCAGGGAATTTCTATGCAGGCTTCTCCTTTGGCCAGGTGGGTGAAGACAAAGGGGCGTTTTTTCTCAGGTTGAAGCCCATGAACGAGCGGCGCGCTGCTGATCAGAGCAGTGAAGCCGTGAAACGGCGCTTGAATCAGGCCTTGCGAACGACCATCAACACTGCGCGGGTGGTGGTGACGACCCCTCCAACGGTGCGCGGCTTCAGCAGCGAGGCCGGTCTGTCGATGCAATTGCTGGATCGCAGTGGCGGGCGACTGAACCTGCAGGAATTTG
>CAZJLQ010000253.1:0-2856 GCA_964546675.1 uncultured Synechococcus sp. | reverse complement strand
CTCTCTCACCATTCAAGAGGAGGGAGATCGTTATCTGGTGGTGTCAGGCTTGGTGGATTGAGGACGACTGATGAGCGGCAGTTCAACAGCAAAGGAGGCAGACCTGGCCCAGGTCGTGGCTGCAGCGGTCGACAGCCGCAGAAACTTCGCGATCATCTCTCACCCGGACGCGGGCAAAACGACGCTGACCGAAAAATTGTTGCTGTACGGCGGTGCCATTCAGCAGGCCGGTGCGGTGAAGGCGCGTGGTGAGCAGCGCAAGGTGACATCCGATTGGATGGAACTCGAGAAACAGCGTGGTATTTCGATCACCTCAACCGTTCTTCAGTTCGACTACGACACCACCACAATCAACCTTCTGGATACACCAGGTCACCAGGATTTCTCTGAGGACACCTACAGAACTCTCGCCGCCGCCGATAACGCGGTGATGCTTGAGGATGCTGCTAAGGGCCTTGAACCGCAGACACGCAAGTTGTTCGAGGTCTGCAGGATGCGAAAGATTCCGATCTTCACGTTCATCAACAAGATGGATCGGCCTGGGCGGGAACCGCTCGCTTTGCTCGATGAAATCGAATCGGAGTTGGGCTTAACACCTTGGGCTGTGAACTGGCCGATCGGCAGCGGAGAGCAGTTCCGGGGCGTGATCGATCGACGCACGCGAGAGGTGGTGTTGTTCAGCAGAGCTGAGCGTGGCAAGCAGGCCAGCGAACAACGTCTATCTCTCGATGATGCAGCCCTTCGGGACCTTGTTGAAGAGGACCTGCTGGATCTGGCTGTTGAAGAGATGGAGCTGCTGGAGGCCGCGGGTGCCGAATTGGATCTCGAGATGGTTCATGCCGGCGAACTCACGCCGGTGTTCTTCGGTTCAGCGATGACCAACTTCGGTGTGCGTCCTTTCCTTGATGCCTTCCTAGAGATGGCACAGCGCCCGATTGCTCGCTCCAGCAGTGACGGGCTCGTTGATCCGCTGCGCGAGGGATTCAGCGGATTTGTGTTCAAACTGCAGGCCAACATGGATCCTCGCCATCGGGACCGCGTTGCCTTTGTGCGTGTCTGCAGTGGTCGCTTTGAGAAGGACATGACGGTCAAACACGCACGCACGGGAAAAGCGATTCGTCTGTCTCGTCCTCAGAAGCTGTTCGGACAGGATCGAGCTGTGGTGGAAGATGCCTATCCGGGTGATGTGATCGGCCTGAACAATCCCGGGATGTTTGCGATCGGCGACACGCTTTATGTGGGTCCAAAGGTGGAATACGAAGGCATCCCCTGCTTCAGTCCGGAAATCTTCAGTTGGCTTCGGAACCCCAATCCTTCGGCCTTCAAGAACTTCCGCAAGGGTGTCAACGAATTGCGTGAAGAAGGTGCCGTGCAGATTCTTTACGACACCGACGAAAGCAAACGGGATCCAATCCTCGCCGCGGTCGGACAGCTGCAACTTGAAGTGGTCCAGCACCGGCTTGAAAACGAATATGGCGTCGAAACACGGCTCGAACCCCTCGGATTTCAGGTGGCACGGTGGGTATCAGGGGGCTGGTCCGACCTTGACAAGGTTGGTCGAATCTTCAACTGCAAAACCGTGCGCGATGCCTGGAACAGACCGGTGCTTCTGTTCAAGAACGAATGGAATCTCAATCAACTCAAGGAGGACCACCCCGAACTGGAACTCAGCAACGTTGCACCGGTGGTGAGCGGAATGGAACCGATCAGCCTCTGATGATCAGCTTTGCTTTGGAGCCGACCAGGATCTGACCTGACGGACTCAGGGGTCAGTTGCCCTCGAAACTCATGGGCCGATGCGGGCCCCAGATCTGTCGACGCATTTGCTCGGCATGGCGAATGCATTCCTGGGCATCCTTGCGGGTGAGGCAGGTCCGAGCCTGCTCCTCAGTGCGGAGGAGATCCACTAACGCATGAATCGTTTTCATCATTCAGCTCCCGATAACCCACCATTAACCTCTTCTTAAACCCTGTCAAGCATCACCTTTCGGGCTGTAAAGCCCCGATGTCTGTTCGCATCAACACACGCCGTTCCTCGCGTCTGCAGCAGGGCCTCGCCAAGATGGATTAAGAAATCGAACGTTTTGTGGACACTCTCTGGCTGCATCGAACGCGAGCCGACGGTGGCAAGGACTACGTCTGCTTTCGTGGGGGCGGTGACCCGATCGAGATCATCGAGGCCTATCACCTTCCACCCCAGATGCCCTTGCTGAAGAGACGCCGCTGGGTGAACGAAAAAGATGCAATCAGCTGCAGGCTCAGATTGGAAAGCTCGGAGGGTTTTTGTCATGGCACCCCCCTCTTTTGAACTGTCGTCGATACGCTCTACTGATGTTTGTTGTTGAACCTCAATGGCTGCGGTGAGCGAGCCGAGTCCAGAGTCAGGGGCCAACGACCCGTATCAGCGGCTTGGTTTGAAGCCTGGTGCGAGTTTTGAAGCGGTTCAAGATGCTCGTGAGAGGTGCATCAGTGAGGCGGGAGATGATCCCCAACTTCAAGCGAAGATCGAGGCGGCCTACGACGCCGTTCTGATGGCTCGGCTCCGGGACCGGCAAGACGGCCAGCTCAGCCAGGCGGCAGCACGGGCATCGGCCAGGGAGGAGGTGGCTCCGGCTGAACCAGGTCCAGTGCAAGGACTTCCAGGGGTCGGGGTTGTCCAACGCCTGCGCGCCAAGCTGCCGGATCCAACACAGTCGTTCACGGGGCTCACCCCCCAATGGAGTCTTGTCGAAGGCCAAGGCTTGATCGTTCGACTGATTGGCGGCTCCTTAGCCCTGCTCTTTCTGATCTTCACCAGGGGTAGTACTGAATTGATCCTGTCACTGGCGGTGATCGGAGCGTTCATCAGCAGCGTCC
>CAZJLQ010000252.1:0-2860 GCA_964546675.1 uncultured Synechococcus sp. | reverse complement strand
TGGCAGCAAGGTGAATCACCTCAGCTACATCGGAGATGCGCAACTGGGTGAGCAGGTCAACGTCGGTGCCGGCACCATCACTGCGAATTACGACGGCGTCCGCAAACATCAAACCGTTGTTGGTGATCACAGCAAAACAGGGGCGAATTCAGTGCTTGTGGCCCCCGTCACGATCGGCAGCAAGGTGACCATTGGTGCTGGATCGACAATCACCAAGGATGTTCCCGATGGAGCCCTGGCGATCGGGCGTTCCAAACAGATGACGAAAGAAGGATGGGCGGACCGATCCGTATGACGCACACTGACTTTGCAGACCGAGGTGAGGCGGTGAAATGGTTAGGAGATGGATCGGCCTCCTGGTCGTTGGACTCCTCCAGGGCTGGATCGGAGCCTCTCCTTCGGTGGCTCAACAGACGGCTGAATTGCTGAACAGCGCAATGCGCAACAGGGAAGAAGGGAATTACGCGGCAGCAATCAGCGATTTTGAACAGGCGGTACGGATTGATCCCGACAACGCCAGTCTCTGGAATCACCTCTGCAGCACACGGGTTGAGGCCAGGCAGTACAAATTGGCGATCAAAGCCTGTGATCAGGCCCTGACCCTGTCCACGAAGTACGTGTACGCGCTCGGCAATCGAGCTGACGCCAAAACATACTTATTGGATTACGACGGTGCGATGGTCGACATCAATCGAGCGATCGCCCTTAACCCCACTTACACCTACGGATATCAACAGCGTGGCTGGTTGAACATCTACAAAAAAGACGGAGATCTGCTTCAAAGCTCCAAAGACTTCCACCAACTGCTGAAGCTTTCGCCCAACAACAGCTCCGCCATGGCAGGCCTGGGCTACGTGCAAATCCAACTGAAAGATGCCCATGGGGCGATCCGCTGGTACGACAAAGCGATCGCGCTTTCTCCGAATTACGCCTACGCCTACAGAAGTCGTGGCATTGCAAAGGAAATGATGGGGGATCTCACGGGTGCCTGCACCGACTGGAAAGAAGCGAAACGCCTCGGCAACACGCAAGTCGAAACATGGATTCGCAATCAGTGCCGGTAAGGTTCAAATCACGTTCAGACATTCGGCAGGAAGGGCATTAAACGCTCAAGAGCCACACCACGGCTTGCTTTGAGAAGCAGCACATCATCAGGCTGAAGCCAGTTTTGCAGAGGTTCCGCAGCCGCTTCCGGGGTAGACACCACCTCCAAGCGCTTCAAGGCTGCCGCCGCCCGCTTCATTGCCGTTGCCTCCGGCTCAGGCGCCACGACCACCAAACCATCCAAGTTCAGATTGGCAGCTTTCGCCGCAACCTCAGCGTGCAAAGCAACGCTGCTGGCACCAAGCTCCAGCATCTGACCCAGCACCGCAAATCTCCGACCGGGCTGAGCTGCCAACAGATCCAGCGCCGCAAGCACGGCTTCAGGCGAGGCGTTGTAGGTCTCATCGAGAATGGTGAGACGTCCCTGTTGCAGACGGCGATTACGGCCGCCTGGAACCTCCACATGCAGGGCATTCAACGCGGGGAATCCGACGCCAAGCTCTCTGGCTACCGCGAGAGCCAACAGGAAATTGCGGGCGTTGTGACGACCATCCAACGGCAGCGAAACACGTTCACCATCCACCACGATCTGATCCCCCTCAACAGCGCCGATCAGATCGGCATCCGCTGTTGGATCGTCGTTCAGAGTCACCCGAATCACACGCCCGTTCCACACCTCAGCCAAGGCAGCATCCAGGAGAGGATCCCCGGCCGGGATCACCACCACACCATCCGGTTGCAACGCCGCGGTGATCTCACACTTGGCTGCAGCGATCGCCTCACGACTGCCTAAACGTCCGATATGGGCAGTTCCGATGTTGGTGATCACGGCAAAATCCGGTTCCGTGCACTTCGAGAGACGCTCAATCTCCCCAGAACCGCGCATTCCCATCTCAATCACCAGGGCACGGTGCTCCTGATGCGCCTGCAAGAGCGTCAGCGGTACACCGATGTCGTTGTTGTTGTTTCCTGAACTGGCCAGCACTGAACCCAGCGGAGACAGTGCTGCTCGGATCAGTTCGCGGGTCGTGGTCTTCCCTGCCGAACCCGTAACAGCCACCAACGGTTGTGCCAGCGAGCGTCGATGCAGCAATCCGAGCTGTTGGTAAGCATCCAGCGTGTCGTTCACCGGCCAGTGCACCAAGCCCTCTGGCACCGGCTGGTCCCAGCTGCGACCGACCAAAGCAGCCTGCGGCTTGAGGGTCTGAATCTGCGCCAGAAACGCATGGCCATCAAACCGTTCACCGACGAGAGGAACAAAAAGTCCTCCTGCGCTCAGTTGCCGACTATCCGTGCAGATCTGCCCCACCGGTTCATCCGCAGGGAGCGACCCACCTCGGGGAAGACCCCAGAGATCAATCAGCTGCTGCACCCGCAGGGTCATGCCTTGGTCTCGGATTCGAACAGGATCATGCCTTCACCCACGCGCGCGGAGCGTCCAAGGGGACGGTCATCCTGATCGACCAGCCTCAACTCCCCATAGCCGAAATCCATCACCAGGTCCTGCCACTGGGCCGCCAGGTCGGCCCGTTCGAGCTTGGTAAGGAGAGTCCACTGTCCAGAGGAAATGATCAGAACCATCCGGTTGAGATCAACGACCGCGTTGGTTTCAAGCACCAGATCCACCGAGCCCGCCACGGATTGCATTGCCTGGAACAACGGATCAGCAGGGCGCTCAACTGAACTGTGCGCGTCGTCTACAGACGATGCGATCCCAGGGGGGTCGGGACTTTCCTCGGCTACAGCTTCGGCTTCGGTCTCGGTCTCGGTCTCGGCTACGGCCTCAGCCTCCACGAGTTTTACAGCGAAAGCATCG
>CAZJLQ010000251.1:0-2871 GCA_964546675.1 uncultured Synechococcus sp. | reverse complement strand
TTCAAGGGAGCCATCCATCATCACGGATGTGAACCCGTTGATCGCAGCTGAATAACAGGTATCGGGAGCGTTGCCGTGATCCTGGTGCATCACCACAGGAATGTGGGGATAGGTCTCAGTTGCAGCCAGGATCAGGTGGCGCAAGAAAATTTCTCCCGCATAGCTGCGGGCTCCACGAGAAGCCTGCAGGATCACGGGACTGTCGGTCTCGTCAGCCGCCTCCATGATGGCTTGCACCTGCTCGAGGTTGTTCACGTTGAACGCTGGGATGCCGTAGCCGTTTTCGGCGGCATGGTCGAGCAGAAGCCGAAGCGGAACGAGCGCCATAGGTAAGGTCCAAGAGAGAGCCTGAGCGGACTTTTCAGTCCGTTGGGCCAGGACTTTACCTGTGGGTCGTTGAAAAAGTCACGTCGACCTGTCGCTCAATTCACGACAGGTCGTTGACTATGTCTCTTCAGTAGGTGTAGCCGGCGACGAACAGCTGTTCATCGGAGGACGGCTGAGACCCGGCGACATATCGACCGAGTGAAGCTTCGGAGTTGGCACGGGCGCGAGCCAAGAGTGCCTTCTGTCCAGCCTCGGTGTTCGTACCGGCCCAGCCTTTGAGGCAGGAGTGCTGAAGAGCACGGCCGTAGGAGAAACCAAGATTCCATTTCGCCTTACGCGGAACGGTGTTCATGTGATTGAGGTACACAGACGCAGCCTCTTCGCTGAGACCACCAGACAGGAAGACAATTCCAGGAACACTCGCAGGAACACTGCGCTCAAGGGTGCGAACCGTCATGGCAGCAACCTTGGCGGGATCAGCCTTCTCCGCACAATCTGCCCCCTGCACGGTCATGGATGGCTTGAGCAGAGTGCCTTCGAGCAGAACCCCATTGGCCTGACAAGCGTGATACACCTCCTGAATCACATGCTCCTGAATCCGAGCTGTTGTTTCGATGGTGTGATCACCATCCATCAGGATCTCGGGCTCAACAATTGGAACCAGACCTGATTCCTGGACGCAGCGGGCATAGCGAGCCAGACCCCAGGCATTTTCACGAACCGAGAGGGGGGAAGGGCAGCCATCGGCAGTGATCTGCAAAACAGCGCGCCATTTGGCGAAACGCGCACCCTGGGCGTAATAGTCAGCGGCACGCTCTACCAATCCATCCAGACCCGTACACAGCGTTTCAACGGAATGAGCCCCAGGCAAAGGTCTCAGGCCGGTGTCAACTTTGATGCCTGGAATAATTCCCAGCTTTCCAAGTTTCTGCACCATGGACTCGCCATCTGCATGGCTTTGAAACAAGGTTTCCTCGTAAAGGATTGCTCCGCTGATGAAGTCACCGAGACCATCGGCGGTGAACAACATGCCGCGATAGGCCTGGCGATTCGCCTCAGTATTTTCAACACCGATGGATCCCAGACGCTTTCCGATCGTTTTGGTTGACTCATCAACAGCCAGAATTCCTTTTCCAGGAGAAGAAAGAGACTGAGCGGTGGAGATCAGCTCAGACGAATAATCTGCCAGGGCCATAGAAGCTTTCTAAAGTCGCCGAATTCTTGCTGCCAAGCAACCCAACTATCGACATATTTTTACCGCAGAAAGTACGTTTTGAGCGGTTATCACCCTGTCATTTGTAGCAACTGCGCGTGTCAAGAGTTCTGCACGGCCTGATCGCAGGCCAAACGACTGGCAACGCCCTCCACCAGGCCAGGCACCATCGGACGCCCACTGCGAATGCTCTCTGCCCACCAGCCCTGCAGCCGAGCCACTGGCGCAATCCGTCCATCTCCCCAGGTTCTGTTGAAGCGAAGGTCAGCGTCCGCCTCCATCAAGACCGGTGACTCTCCCGCTGGCGCGTAACGCAACTCAAAGCCATGCACGTAATCCTTCTGATTGGCACTGCCCAGAACCAGACTTCCCTCTGAGCCGTACACCTCAATCCAGCAACCTCGACCGTTACGGGCGACGGACGCCAGCGTGAGCTGCGTCGGGATCAACTGATCCGTGCGTCCCTGCCATTGCAGGCGGGTCTGGATCAACGACACATCCTCAGCATCGACAGGGGCGAATCCACCATCCGCCAGCGGTCTCTCTTCAATTGAAACCCCGTTGAGCGCCCGCACCTCGGTGACAGGGCCGATCAGCCAGGCCAGGGTGTCGAACGCATGGGTCCCGAGCGCACCCACCACGCCGCCACCAAGCTCGGCCTGGGAATACCAATTCCAACCACGCTGCGGGTTGGCACGGCTGCCCATCAGCCAATCAAGCCTCACGAGCCATGGAGTGCCCACAGCCCCGGCGGAAAGCATGCGAGCTGCCTGCATGAACAACGGCACCGCGCGATATTCATAGTCCACACCAACGGACAAGCCTTTCTCGATGGCAAGCCGCTGCAGTTCTTGCGCTTGTTCAGCACGAAGGGCAATCGGTTTCTCCAACAGAAGGTGCTTTCCGGCAGCAAGGGCTCGTCGGGCCAGATCAAACCTTGGGGCCGGAGGCGTGGCGATGATCACCGCCTCAACGGCTGGGTCCTCAAGCAACGCATCCCAGTTGTCATGGCCAGGCAGACCATGCTCGGCACAGGCCTCCTCCAAACGCTCCCGGCGGGGATGCCAGAGAGCAACAGGCTTCAGATCTGCATTGGCCCGTAAGGCGGGCAAGTGAACCGCCTCTCCGAAGCCAAGGCCCGCAATGGCAACACCAATGGGTTGGTCAGTCATCGCTAATCAACTGAGCGGCAGAGCACACACAGCCTGAATGACCGAATCAATCAAGCCGTCCGCACCTGCAGGCTCCCAATCAGCCCGGAAGCGAGGGATCCCGTTCACTTGCTTGTCGCGATAGAGCTCCTGAGCGCAATCGATCTGCATCACGTAAAG
>CAZJLQ010000250.1:0-2874 GCA_964546675.1 uncultured Synechococcus sp. | reverse complement strand
ATTGGGCAGTCCGACGATTCCGGCTTTAAGCATGCGCCGGAATCTACCGAGCGGGCGCAAGAATGTTGTGAGGTTTTGTGGGCCCATGGTGCTGATCGAAGAACGACCCACCAACACACCAACCCATGCAGCTCAATCGACCATGCCAAAGGCCCTACCTGCCCACAAACCTCGGAGGCGGTACAGGCTTCTGCTTCTGACGGCAGTGCTGGCGGCTTTTGGTGGACTGATCTGGCGTTTCGGCTTCGCCAAAGGGAGCATGAGAGACCTAAGCCCCTACACCGTGGAAGCCACGCGGGGGTCTCTCTCGGGAATCGTTACCGCAAGCGGCGAGCTGAAAGCGGTGCGTCGCGTGAATGTGAGCCCTCGTAATGGAGGACTGCTGGAACAACTGCTGGTGGAGGAAGGCGACCTCATCCAGGCAGATCAGGTGATCGCCGTGATGGATCGCGGCGATTTCCGGGATCGATTGGAGGAACGCCAGGCGCAGCTCCGTGATGCCGAGGCCCAGTACACGGCGAGTACAGATGTTTTCAAACGTCGGGAGAGCCTTTATCGCCAGGGAGTTGTCAGCGCTGACGAATTCAGTCAGTTCAGAAGCGACATGGTGTCGGCCCAGGCTCGCCTGCATGCAGCGCGAGAGCGGATTCAGCAGCTCCAGCAAGAGGGCCGACAGCTCGTGATTCGAGCACCTTTCAGTGGAACCGTCACAGCGCGCTACGCAGAACCGGGCGCTTACGTGACCCCGACCACCTCGGCCTCCACCAATGCCGGTGCAACCAGTTCATCGGTTATTGAGTTGTCACAGGGTCTTGAGGCGGTGGCTCGGGTCCCGGAAAGTGACATCGGACGAATCGCGATCGGTCAGAAAGCCGAAGTCCGGGTGGATGCCTATCCAGACGAACGCTTTCCGGCAGAAGTCAAGGAGATCGCACCAAGAGCACAGAAGCAGAACAATGTCACCTCGTTTGAGGTGGAGTTAACCCTGATCAACCCCCCGAACACATTGTTGATTGGAATGACCGCCGATATCGACTTCGAAACCGGCCGGAGTGCGACGCGCACGCTTGTTCCAACTGTTGCAATCGTGACCGAGCTGGGACAACCCGGTGTTCTGCTCGTTGGACCAGAACAGCAGCCCAGTTTCCAAGCTGTTGATCTGGGCAGCAGCAGCGGTGATCAAACCGCGATTTTGAAAGGGGTTGAACCGGGGACACGTGTGTTCATCGACCTCCCCCCCTGGGCAGACCAGCAACGGGACTGAACCACCCGCAGCCTGTGCCCCGTCCACACCCCTGGACCCAAGCAGCACGCGACCATGGAGCGGTTTCAGCCTGCCGCAGCTGCCGGGATACCGGCCTGACTCCGTTCCGGGATCACGATTCCGAGTCGTCTCCCCCATCACGCCACCTCTCTGAATGACCGATCCGGCGATTCCCTCCAAGGTGTCCAATCCCGATGCTGGTGAGCCTGAACCGCTCCTGCTTCTGGTGGACGGCCATTCTCTGGCCTTCCGGAGCTTCTACGCATTCAGCAAGGGAGGAGAGGGTGGCTTGGCGACCAAAGATGGCCGACCAACCAGCGTCACTTACGGCTTTTTGAAATCTCTATTGGATGTTGGGAAAAGCCTGAAACCCCAGGGTGTGGCGATCGCCTTCGATACGGCCGAACCAACATTCCGCCACAAAGCCGACGCGAACTACAAGGCTCATCGAGATGTTGCGCCAGAGATCTTCTTCCAGGATCTGGACCAGCTGCAACAGATCCTCAACGCACAACTGCAGCTGCCGTTGTGCATGGCCCCAGGGTTTGAGGCGGACGACGTGCTCGGAACCCTGGCCAACCGCGCCGCTGATCAAGGCTGGCGGGTGCGAATTCTCTCGGGTGACCGTGACCTTTTCCAGTTGGTGGATGACCAACGGGACATCGCCGTGCTCTACATGGGCGGCGGACCCTATGCCAGAAACAGCGGACCAACCCTGATCAACGAAGAGGGTGTCCTGGGGAAGCTGGGCGTCATGCCCGAGAAGGTGGTGGACCTGAAGGCCCTCACAGGTGACAGCTCCGACAACATCCCGGGAGTGAGGGGTGTTGGCCCAAAAACCGCCATCAACCTGCTGAAGGACAACAACGACCTCGATGCGGTGTACGCCACTCTCGAGCAAGTGGAAGCGGAGGGTCCCAAAGCAAGTCGTGGCGCGATCAAAGGAGCGCTTAAAGGCAAACTTCGCAGCGACAAAGACAACGCCTATCTCTCCCGCAAGCTGGCCGAGATCCTCGTGGACATCCCCTTGCCGCAGGAGCCGTCACTTCCTCTGAAAGCAGTTGATGCCGATGGGTTGAGCGAACGACTCAAGGATCTGGAGCTAAACAGCTTGCTTCGGCAGGTCGGCGGGTTTGTTGCCGCATTTTCCGAAGGGGGATATGGCGCCAACGCTGAACAACCAACCCCAGCCACCCCCAGCAGCACTGCTGAAAGTACATCGCAAAACAAAACACAAGCAGGTACAGCGCCTGGAGAAACTTCGACGGCTTCATCCGAGACAACTCCGGAACTCCGCCCTCAATTGATCCAAAGCACAGCTGAGCTGGATGATCTGGTGACAAGGCTGATGGCCTGCACCACCACCTCCAGCCCAGTGGCGGTGGACACCGAAACCACAGACCTCAATCCCTTCAAGGCTGAACTGGTGGGCATCGGCGTTTGCTGGGGAGAGGCCCTGGACGACCTGGCTTACATCCCGATCGGACACAAGACGAGCGATGACAGCAGTCCTGCGCAGCTGCCGTTGGAAACCGTGCTCGGGGCCCTGGCGCCATGGTTGGCCAGCAACCACCACCCCAAAACGCTTCAGAACGCCAAGTACGACCGCT